>CAJQQW010000267.1 GCA_905480565.1 uncultured Halioglobus sp.
ACTCGTTGAAATACCAGCGATATAACCGGGTCGCAGACGATCTTGGTATTCCCGAGGATCTCTTTATGGAGAACCTCGTGTTTGATCCCAATACCAAGTTCGGTGCACTAATGGAAAACAGTATGCGCACCAGTGACGCGAAGAGGTGGTTTGGCGCGGTTCCGCCGGATCTGACGCTGGCGGCGCGTGCTCGTCAGCCGCAGTGGTTGTACACATATCTGCGTACTTTTTACCGGGATGACAGCCGCCCCTATGGCGTTAACAACAGGGTATTCAAGGATGTAGGTATGCCCCATGTCCTGCTGGAATTGCAGGGCCTGCAGGAATGTGTGCCTGGCCCTGTGCTCGCTGAGAATGGCGGCATAAAACGAGATCCGGTGACCGGTGAGGATATCCTCGAGAATCCATGCGGTAACTTCCAGATTGCTGAACCGGGTACTATGACGCCCGATGAGTTCGATGTGGCGATCTACGATCTGGTAAACTTTCTGGCGTATTCGGCCGAGCCCATGGTGGCAGATCGGCATCGCATCGGCATCTACACTTTGCTGTTCATTGCTTTTTTCACGGTATTCGCCTGGTTGCTGAATCGCGAGTACTGGAAGGATGTACACTAGCGCATTTTGAGGCTGGCGCCTCTGGCACCGCCTGTACAATCTTTAATCATAAATAATTAGAGGAATCCCTGATGGGTGTAGTGACAAAGCGGTCTTCGATGACTTTTTTTTCAGACAGTACCAGTCACTACAGCCACAGGGTGCGTATCGTCCTGGCGGAAAAAGGTGTCACCGTCGATCTGGTCGATTCCGATGCAGCCCACCCCCCCGCTGAACTGGCAGATCTGAACCCCTACAACAGCCTGCCGACCCTGGTGGACCGTGATCTGGTGTTGTACGAGTCCAAGGTGATGATGGAGTATCTCGACGAGCGTTTCCCGCACCCGCCACTGTTGCCTGTTTACCCTGTGGCTCGCGCAGAAAGTCGTCTTTATATACACCGCATTGAAAAAGATTGGGGCCATCTGGTTGACACGATACAGACTACGCGCAGCGACAACGTGGTGAAGAAGTCGGTCAAGGAGTTACGTGAAAGCATTATGGGTATTGCCCCCATCTTCGCCGAGAAGCCGTTCTTCATGAGTGAGGAATTCACACTTGTGGATTGTTGTATCGCGCCGATATTGTGGCGCCTGCCCGCTCTCGGCGTCGAGATGCGAGCCAGCAAACAGACCAAGCCCCTGTTGGCCTATATGGATAACCTGTTCAACAGGGAATCTTTCCAGGAGAGTCTGACCGAACAGGAAAGAGAAATGCGCCTGTAAACTCGCCTGTCGCCCCGGAGTGAAGAGCTCGCCCAGATGAATTCCAGCCGCCCCTATATCATGCGAGCGCTTTACGAGTGGATCGTAGACAATGACATGACACCCTACGTGCTCGTTGACGCTTCTATAGACGGCGTAATGGTGCCCCAGCAATTTGTAAAAGATAACCAGATCGTGCTGAATATTTCTCCCGACGCGGTAGTGGAATTAAGTATTTCTAATGAATCAGTATCGTTTAACGGACGGTTCGGTGGTGTCGCAACAGATATTTTTGCGCCCGTTGCCGCGGTGGTAGGCATCTACGCGCGAGAAAACGGTCAGGGCATGGTGTTTGACCCGGAAGACAATCTCACGCCTCCCGACGACACTACTCCCTCTCCGGATAAACCCGAGCGGCCCTCTCTGAAGATTGTGAAATAGGCGGGGTTCAGTCGACAATCTCGAAGATCTTTACCACCCGTTTGACCCCTGAGTCGGCGGCTTTCTCTGCGACAAAATCTGCTTCCTTGCGGGTCAGCATACCCATCAGGTACACCACGCCATTTTCTGTTACTACCTTGACGCGCCCGCTTTCGATTTCTTCGCTGCCCATGAGTTTGGATTTGACCTTGGTTGTGATCCATGCGTCTTTCGTGCGCGTGGCTGCGCTGGTGGGCGGGCCTATCTCCAGCTCATTGTAAATCCGTCGCACCTCGGCAACTTTGCGCACCACATTCGTCGCGCCGGACTTCAGCGCGTCTGTCTGCACCTGCCCAACCAGCAGGACATACCCGTTGTAGCTGACTACGGCGAAGTGGTCGTGGTGGTAGGCCTTGTTCTCCGCGTGTATGTTGACCGTCACTTTGGTCTCGATATTGTCGTCTTCGATGATCTGCGCCAGAGTGCGTTTCCCTGGGTTGTCCGCGATGGTGTCTACATTGATGCTCGAGAGAATACTCCCGCAAGCGGTCGTGCCAAAGACACACAGAATGGCAAGGGCAAAGCGTGGTGTCTTCATGCGTCATTCTCTTCGTAGGCGCCAAACAATTGGTTATCGATCAATTCACACAGGCAGTGTACTGCCATGGTTTGTACCTCAAGACAGCGGGCCCTGTCGGGCGCGTTGATGCGGAGGATGATGTCATGCCGTGAAAGCACGTCAGCCAATGCTTCATCCCGGTTGTTCGTCAGCGCGACCACGGTCATATTTCTCTCCCTGGCGGCCTCCACCGCGCGCAGCAGGCCTGCCTCACCCTTTGCGGTATTGATGCAAAGCAGTAAGTCCCCTGGTTGGCCCAGCGCTTGCAGCTGACGCGAGAAAATATCGTCGAGACCGTTAGATCCTGCGATAGCGGTCAGCCCGGCCAGTTCAGCGCCGAGTGCCATGGCGGGCAGAGCTGGCCGGTCAACGTGTAAACGATCCAGAAGATAGCAG
>CAJQQW010000268.1 GCA_905480565.1 uncultured Halioglobus sp.
GCCAGAAATAATTATCGAAGTGCAGGTCCAGCAGGGTGCCGTCCATGTCTAGCAGGACGGTGTCGATGTCATTCCAGTTGATCATGCGTAATTTGGGGTGCTCTGCACCATGGCTGTTGCAGTGTTTGATTATGCCTCGATTTGCTGTGGCGTGCAGGGATGGGTTCCGCGTCGGTCAGTGGTATATTGTTGCCCATGGTGTTAAAGGCTGATAAACAAGACCTGCAGGGCCGCGTGCCGGCGTTGCTGGCGCTGTGTCGCCGCGCCGCCGCGGCGATTTGTGAACACTACGCGCACCCTTCTGCCGGGGAGTTTGAGGCAAAGGGTGATGCGTCGCCGCTTACTCGGGCTGATCTCGCTTCACATGCCATCCTCAGCGAGGGTCTTGGCGCGATGGGGGAGTCGCTGCCCCTGCTGTCCGAGGAATCTACACCTGCGGAAATAGCCGACAGGCATCAATGGTCGCGCTATTGGCTGGTAGATCCGCTGGACGGTACCAAGGAGTTTCTGGGCCGTACCGGCGAATTTACGATCAATGTCGCGCTTATCGAAAATCACTGTCCCGTGCTGGGCGTGCTGTATCGTCCTCTCGATAACCTTGCCTATGTCGGTATACCAGGCCAATTAGCCAAACGCTACAGCCTTACACAGGGGGAGGGTTGGTCAGAATCCTCTCTGGCGACTCGCCGATTGTCGGACTCACGCGATCTGTTGGTGCTGGCAAGTCGACGCCATCAGGGTGACCGGCTCCTGGCCTGCCTGGCGTGGCTGGAGTCGAGTTGGGGGCCTGTGGCGCGAGGAAATATGGGCAGTGCACTGAAGTTTTGTGCGATGGCCGAGGGAAGTGGAGATTTTTATCCTCGCTTTTCGCCCTGTTGCGAATGGGATACCGCCGCCGGCCAGGCGATTCTGGAGGCGGCTGGTGGCGCATTGCTCGGGCTTGATGGCAAGCCGCTGCGCTATAACACGGGTGAATCGTTGTACAGCCCACCCTTTTATGCCCTGGCGGATGCCGCACACCCGCTGTGGCCTGCCCTGTTGGATGCTCCATTCGATGCGCATTAGAAAGGGAACGTCAAGGTTGTCACCATAATCCAACAGGGTATAGAGTGGGGGATTGACAACATCTCGAGCCTGATAACCGCCGCCGTCCAATGACTGAGCCACCCGAAAGCGCAGACGAAACGAAAGAAAACGCGGCAAACGACGCGCTTACGCCGGCCATGCAGCTGCTTGAACTGCAAAAACAGCATCGTGTACTGGATGCCAAGATTGCCGAATTACACAGCTTCCCCTATCAGAACCAGGTGTTATTGCAGCGTTTGAAAAAAGAAAAGCTCCGCCTGAAAGATAGGATCACGCGGCTCAAGGACGACATGATTCCCGACCTCAATGCCTGAGGTATCTCTCCCACCTGTTTTTTGATCCCCGTTAACCCCAGCGTTTTTCCAGCGCCAATAGTACCGCTTTTGCTTCCAGTCCGCCGGCGAAACCGGTCAGACTGCCATCGCTACCGACGACCCGGTGACAAGGCACAACAATCGGCAACGGGTTGCGGCTGCTGGCGGCACCCACCGCACGCGTGGCAGTGGGCTTGCCAATGCCCCTTGCGATGTCGCGGTAGCTGCGCGTTTCCCCGTAGGGTATGCCTCGTATCGCCTGCCATACAGAGCGTTGGAAAGCAGTGCCTGCATCGGCCAGGGTTACCGTGAACACGGCCCGTTGACCGGCAAAATACTCAGCGAGCTGAGTTGCACAATGCGCCAGCAGCTTGGATGACGCGTCCGTATGCGGTGCGTGCATGTGCTGCCGTTCAAACTCAATACGCAAGAGTTGAGTGCCGCTGGCAACCAGGCGCAACTTGCCTACGGGCGTTGTCAGGTACTGGGTATCCATCGATTGAGGCTCCTGCAGAGCGGCGCGGTGGCCTGTCGCGCTCTCACCACCAGGGGCGTGAGCTCGATACAGACCCTGTATTGAATGATAACCCGCCAGAAATTGCCCTGTAAATCCAGCAGGGGTGCTGCTTTCTGCACGCCTGGCGGGTTAGAATATGCGCCATTGAGTGACCCTCCCATTGGCTATCCTGCCGGGCGGTGTTAAAAAAGGCCGCCGCAGCAGATTCCTGCGGGGTGCGACCCAGAGGCTTTAGGCCGGGGCCCGATTCCATGAATTATGTTGTTTACGCTATCCCGTTTTTCCTGTTGGCAATTGTCCTTGAACTGGTGTTTGGCCTGGCCAAGCGGCGCAACACCTATCGACTGAATGACAGTGTCAGTAGCTTGCTTCTCGGTACGCTCAGCCAGGCGCGCCGGTTTGTGACACTGGGGGTGGGCGGCTATATCTACTACCTGTTTACCGAGCACTTCTCCCTGCCACTGATGGACGCCAGCCACTGGTTCACCTGGGTACTGGCTATGGTGGTGTACGATTTCTGCTATTACTGGCTGCACCGAATGGGCCATGAGCGCAGTATTCTCTGGGCGGCTCACGTGGCTCATCATCAGAGTGAGGACTACAACCTCAGCACGGCACTGCGCCAGACCAGCACCGGTTTCCTGTTGGGCTGGATCTTCTTCATTCCCATGTACATTTTAGGTGTGCCTGCAGAAGTGGTGGTTTCCGTGGGTTCCCTAAACCTCATCTACCAGTTCTGGGTGCACACTGAACATATTCCCAAGCTGGGGTGGTATGAATGGTTTTTTGTTACGCCATCGAATCACCGTGTGCATCATGCGCAGAATGATCG
>CAJQQW010000269.1 GCA_905480565.1 uncultured Halioglobus sp.
TGGCGAGCGAACTGATCCATTTTTTCGATCCCGAAGCGCACCTTGTCGTAAAGCGTCCAGCGTGGCGTAGGTATTTCCAAAACACGCACGTAGTAAACAGCGCTCTCCTGTTTCTGGATGATGTTTACGTCTGCGACAACCGGCTCCCTCGATTCCAGCGCGTCAAAGCGCCGGTTAAAGACGAACTGGAGGATCTGGTCCAGTCGATTAGTCAGCGAGTAGGTCGTTGCCTGGAGCGGCGGGGCTTGCTGGAGCAGGATACCCAGAATGCCAGGATGGTGATATTCCCTACTACCCGATCAGGCTAATGCAGGAGCAGGAAATGCTACGCAGGTATATCGACCTGGCCAGGCGGGAAGACGGCGTCAGCTTCGTAGGACGCCTGGGCACCTATCGCTACCTGGACATGGACGCCACCGTGGCCGAGGCGCTGGAAGCGGCGACTCGCTTCCTGGAACTTATCAAGACGGGACAGCCCGTGCCGGCATTCTTCGTGGAACCGCTTTAGCATGAAGAAGAACGGCAGGCTCGTTGCGGTAATAGTCACCTTCAATCGGATCGATGCCTTAAAGGTGACGCTCGAACACGCGATGACCAAGGGCTTCTACCGCATTGTCGTCGTCGATAATTGTTCCACTGATGGCACGCGAGAGTTCGTTATTTGTATACGACGACATGCTAAAAGAATAGGTTGGATACTTGCGGAGGCCCAGATTGATAAGCAAACAGCGTTTGCTAAATCTATAAGTTGGAATGTAAATGGATACCAGTCCGGCAAAAGCGCGGATGCGAAGTTATGATTCAGGCGAATTCGAATAGCACCGCCTTAGGCGAGCATATTTTGGATGACCATGCGTCAGCGGCTTGCCCTAAATACCCAAAAATAGCTGAGACAAATACTCCAGAAAACCATTGCGAGCCCAGCACAAAACTGGACCATTACGTAGTGGACTGTGTCCTGCAGTGTGCCAAAGTACATGATCATGCCGTTGAGCAGAATGCCGCCGACCCCCATTAGTGTAAAGCGGATCAATGAAAGTCTGTGAGCAACATCGGACTCGAACGTCCAGTGATAGTGTAGTAGATAGTTGTAACTGACGGCGATAATGCACGCGAATGTACTCGCTAGGAAGGCCGATACCTTTAGACCCTCTACCAGTCCGAAAGTCAAACCGAGAAAAATGAAAGCTGTGCTTCCTCCTACAAACAAGAACCGCAAAATAAACGAGTACTTGGCCATCAGTTATGTTTCTCTTGCAAAATCATACCGCGATAGAGGGCGGCAATGTTATCGTGAATTTGGTCCTTACTAACGGTCTTCGTATGTCTATCCGATCTTTTGAAAAAACGTGCTTACCAGAATGAAAACTTTGTATACACCATCTACGCGAAAGCATCGTCATTCGTTTCAATTAGCTCCCATGACTGGGATTATATCTTCTTCGTGGAATTGTGAAATATGTTGAAAGCGAAGAATGCTTAACATCAGGATCCGGAACGTTTCGAACGACATACGACGCCCTGGAGAAACCATGAGTTAAAAAGCGGTGATAGGCCATATAAAATCGCCACTGCTACTCGCTGTAAAGGTCGCAGGGTCAGTGTAGGAAGTGGGAGGTTCTGGTTGAAGCGGTGAATTGCCTCGAATCCGGCACGGTCCAGAGCGTAGTCCAGGCTCTGGCGGTTAAAATGGTTGAGATGGTGGACTTCGCAGATGCGCTCCAAAGCTGCAAAGCTTCGTCCCCCGCTTAACCTGTAAAGAAGCTTTGCCAATGCAAAGATCATTGAATTTGAGTCCACTGTCATACAGATAAAAATGCCGTCATGGGACAAACTTCTTCGAATTCCTTCAAGAAATGGCACCGGGTCAGGAACGTGCTCAATCACGTAGATATTCGTTATTACTGGAAAGGGCTGGGCAGGCTTAAAATCCTCGATCATGGCAGCCTGAAGACGTGGAATGTTCAGTTGCTCCGTTCCGTAACGGATAGCCTCTTCGCTTACATCGACTCCCCAGCTCTCATATCCCAGCGCCCCAAAGTGCCTCGGAAGATATCCTATCGCGGTGCCAACATCCAGCGTGCGCAAACTCTCCCGCGCATTGGGCATATACTCCCGAACTAGGCTATCGAGTTGGTCGAACAGTACCTCTTCGGGATTGTCCCAGTGTTCTTTGTTGCTCTCGAGAAAATAATCTGCCTCGTAGGACTCGGGCTCCACTTTCAAATTTGAAAAAAGGTGAGTGCAATGGGAGCAAACCAAAAGGTCAAAGCGTGGCAGCGAGTAGGCCGTGCGTGCGCCCGGTGTGGAACAAATTGGACAGACGTCATTAATAGGGGTTGCCTGCTCTGCCCCCTTATGATCAGAGCTCGCTTTATTGCCCACTGAAATACTCCTTATGCTTGTTCGACATGCCAACTAATCCGCACCATATGTGGGGATTTAGCAATTTACGTTAGCTATTACGAATCTTCAAGCTCAATGTGAAATTGAGTGTCAATTGGGATAACGTCGTAACGACCTTGCAGTGACAAAACGAAGCAGAACAGCTCGTCCGAGAAACTTATCATGACTTGGGGTCACGCCGCTGGCTCGCGGCAGGAGCGCGCGTTACAGAGGAGCGCCTAGCGGAATATTAGCCTGAAAATTTTGCGGTACATGTGACGGTACGCGTAGAAAGTACGATTATCGAACACCAGCTTATTTATGCCATTTTTGTGTCTTTCTTATAGCGGGCGTAGATGGTTTTTAGTACGCGTTCTGTCTTGGTTTTTTCTATGTCGCGCAACACGTTAAAGATGGTGCTAGCGAACTGTACGGGATGGTAAATAATACGCGTAAGAAGAAAGCTCATGTACGCTTTTTTTCGCACCCAGTCTAATTCTTTGCTGCCAACTTCGTACTTGAAGGATACGGCCTTGGCGACGTCGCCTACAGTCAGTAGATCTAACCAATCCAGATCCTTGATTTTGTGTTTGCTGGGCTCCCTCAGAGGGGTGCCTGGGAGTGGAATAAACAGGCCAAAGTTAACTTCATCGACGCCAACTTTCGCCAGTTCTCGAGAATACTTAATGGACATTTCCATGTCTTCCCGGGTTTCACCGGGCAGTCCTAGCACAAAGTAGGCGGCTACTTTCAAGCCCAGTTTATGGGCAGTGGCGCCATTGCAGTTTGTGGTCGCTGCGGCGGCTCTGCCAAAGTCATCGCCTGCATCGAAGACCAGGACGTCATCGGCCAGATCCTGGCTCATCTTCGCGAGAAGGAACAGGATGCACCTGCCCGGCCTCTCCTGGCACCACCAACCAGGGCACCACCTGAGACAAGGTGAATTGATGCGCAGCATCAAGAGAGGGTGCCCTGGGGTACATTGCCTCTTTTGCCGGGAAGGAAACCGTGCTTTCACAGTTCAATCAGTTGGGACGCCACTGAACGATAGTTGGCATAGGTTTCTGTGTGCTTCTGTTAGGGAATGGATGGAAAAGATCTGTGAGGGAGCCGATACGAGCGCGATTTCGAGAAGATTAAGGATGATTGAGGGCCATCATCGGGTCAAAGACCTGGGTGGCGCGAGTGGATTTCTTCCCATTACCCCATTTATTATAGTGCTTACGCTTAGCATATCTTCGCAGAATTCTGTGGACAAGGCGGCCTATAGGATCAGGGCGCGGATAGTTTCCAGTGATACAGATAGATTCGCCCGATCAGGTGGGCCCCGAGGTCAATCAGGCAATCATGGATACTGGATTAATCGACATCGGGATAGAAATCCCATAGTGCCTTCGTCCCTTTGATACAGAAAGCAACACTTTCCGGGCTGTGAATCTGTCGCGGATCTTGACGGATTTCTGGATCCCAATAGATCTTGCCCATTTGTACACCAGTGCCCGCTCCGATTAGGCCGGGAGGTGCACAAGAAAAGTACTTATCCCAATACCTTTCTGAATAAAAGACGGCGCAGTAGGGAAGGTTAACGTATTCGTCCAGAAACAATAAACCACTTTCTATCAAGTGCGGCCATAAATTGATCAGGCAGTCGTGTAAGCTGGAGTAGAAATCTACATCCAGAAACATCATCGCGATCTCACCCTTGTGTTGAGGCAGCGAGTTTTCAAACCAGCCGGGGTGAAAACTGCAGCTTGAAATCTCGCCGAAGCGCTCTATGTTGTTTTTCACTTCATCGAGAGTTCCGCCGAAAATACCTGGAACGAAACCTTTGGCGAACGTCTTCTCCGCGATAGGGTCACCATCCGTAGGTGGTGGCAGGCCTTCGAACGAATCGTAGACTTTAAGCCTTCGGCCTATGATTGCACAAATAATCGACAGATTGACGGTAGCTCCCCCTTTCCAGCAGCCACATTCTATAACGTCACCCTTGAGCTCTGGATCCATTTCAAGCAGTTTCATTGCCATTAGCAGGTGCGCTCTCCACGAAGTCCCTGATTGCACTCGCCGGTTATTTCGCCAGAAGCGGAAGCCTAACCAGATACGTTTATTCCAAGGCATGCCATAAGCCCTAGACACCTTGAATGAATAGCTAAGAATTATGATCGATAGCGGTGTCGTGACAGCAGACCAGCATCCGCGCAGTAACCTAATAAGCCGCAACCTGTTTTTATAGGAGAGTCTCATGCCTGCCTTGTCATCTGTATTTTCCCTTTGCGGAACCTGAGCCCACTGCCTACCAATTTAGCGAGGCTGCCGTCCACTTTTACGACCTATGATCATGTAACCGGATTCCAGGACTTTGCAGTCTCGATCTAGCTGATCTTCGCAGTCTGTCAAGACTGCCGGCCTGCAAGACAAGCCGGCTATTTCTTATTCTGAAGCTGCTTGATTAGCGCAGGCTGAATGGCGCTTGTGACGCTTTACAACGCACGGTCATTAGATAATAGCAGGCTTTCGATGTGTCTAGCCAGACTCTATGAACGCTAGCCGGCACGAATCGGATCAGGTCTGCCTCTGACATCGACTACTCGAGTATGTTTCGCGACGAAAATTTTTTACCAGACCAGTTCTAAATCAATGCTGCGTCAGATAATGATAGAATCGCGTTGCAGCATTAAAACCGATAGTGAAAAAAAATAAGCGGGCCGGCCTGTCTCGAATGACGTCAGATATCATATTGATTGATTCCGGAGTTTTACGCACTTGTTAAAGCGGGGTCGTTCCTGTTTCTGGATGGTGTTTACGTCTGCGACAACCGGCCCCCTCGATTCCAGCGCGTCAAAGCGCCGGTTAAAGACGAACTGGAGGATCTGGTCCAGTCGATTAGTCAGCGAGTAGGTCGTTGCCTGGAGCGGCTGGGCTTGCTGGAGCAGGATACCCAGAATGCCTGGCTGGAACTCGATCCCGCAGAGGATCCAGTTGCCATGCCCCATCTCCTGGGCAGTTCTGTGTCCTACCGTATCGCCGTCGGCCCGCAACAGGGTCGCAAGGCCTTCATGATCCGCACGATACGTCCCCTGGACAGACCTGATCCCGGACTGGAGCGGGTGGCCAAAGCCAATGGGTTTTCCCTACATGCAGGTGTGAGCTGCGAAGGGCATCAAAAGGAGAAGGTGAGGGCCGGCACGGCCCGAGAGACTGCCCTGGGGCACAAGCGTGAGCGGCTGTGCCGGCACATTGCCAGGC
>CAJQQW010000270.1 GCA_905480565.1 uncultured Halioglobus sp.
CCTGATAATTATGTTTAGCGCCGCCTTTATAAATCAGTGGGCCGAAATGTGTGCTGATCTTTGCGACTAGAATGTGGAGTTGGTTACACCGCCATCCACAACGATACTTTGTCCCACGATGTAGCCCGCGTGGCAACTGCAAAACAACGCGCAGATAGCGCCGAACTCTTCTATGTTGCCGAAACGTTCCGCAGGTATTTTCCACTCCCGGACCCAGTTATCGACCACCTGTTCGTATGTGGTGCCTTGTTCTTCTGCTATTTCCCCGAAGCGCTCCGCTGCGGTCGCTGTATGGTGCATCCCGGGCAGGAGGTTATTGATGGTCACGTTATATTTGGCCACCGCCTTGGAAATTGCTGCGGTGTAATTGGATAGCGCAGCTCTTGGTGGTCCTGAAAGTGTGCGCAACTCCGCGGGAAACTTGGATGCGCCGGTAGAGATATTAACGATTCTTCCGAAACCCCGTTCACACATCCCGTCTACGGTTGCTCTGATAAACTCGATGGGGCTTATCAAGCCCGTGGCGAGATGCTCTTTCCACTGATCCACGGTGACTTCACGAAAGTTCGGTGTGAAAGGTGCCGGTGTGCAGGTGGCCACAATAATGTCGGGGTCGGGACACACTGCCAGTATGGTCTCTCGGCCTTCGTCACTGGCATGATCGGCAACAATGGGGGTTACCGTCGCACCGGTGTCGCGCCGAATTTCTTCGGCCGTTGCTTCCAGCCGATCCTTGCCGCGCGCCGTAATATAGAGGTCAACACCCTCGGCCGCGAGAGCTTTGGCGCTGCCCTTGCCGAGACCCGCACTGCCACCGTTAACCAGTGCCTTGCGGCCTGTGATGCCTAAATCCATATGCGTATCGTATCCTTCTTACCAGCCGTTGGTATGCAGGAATGCGTCGAGGTCCTTACGCGGCCCTGTTTTAAATTCAGTGCCCTGGGTGTAGGCGATGGGAATCAAGGCAACTTGCGCAAAGTCATCTGGAATTCCCAGCAGTGCCGCTACTTCCTGTTCGTAGTTGAGGTGCAAGGTAGTCCAGCAGGTGCCCAGTCCACGTTCCCGGGCGGCCAGCATGAAACTCCACACGGCAGGCAGGATAGAACCGTACATGCTCGCCATAACGTTCTGCGGCAGTCCCGGCGTGTCGGGACGACCGCTGCACACAGGTATCAATAAGGCGGGCACTCGGGCCATATTGTCCGCCAGATAGCGGGCCGAACTCAACACCCGAGCTTGTGTAGGAGCCATAGAGGGATCATCCAGGTGCTGTTTTGTTGGCTGGTTCGGGCCGGCTTCGTACTCGTCGAAGGACTTTAGATACCAGTTGGCAATGGCTTTCTTTTTTGCGTCGTCTGTCACCAGCACAAAGTGCCAGCCCTGTGAGTTTGAGCCGGAGGGGGCCTGCAGCGCAAGGTCGAGGCACTCGCGCAGTAACGACATCTCCACCGGAGTATCAAAATCCAGGCGCTTTCGAACGGCGCGCGTGGTGCTGAGGACTTCGTCGGCGCTGAGATTGAGTTTTGGCATGTGGCTCTCTTTACTGGGAAACTTGAAAAGGCGTCTGACGCTCAGGAGTCTAGGACATATCCATCAAAAATAAAACAGTAGAGCCTGATTGTTTTAAGCCGGACCCTTTGTTAGAGTGGCCTGCGCAGGGAGGCTGTTATCCCTGCAAACCGCCGTTTGAACAGCAATGACAGGTCATACCGTGGATTTTTCCCTCAGCGAAGAACAAATTTTATTGCGCGACAGCGTGGACAAGTACGTGCGTGAAGAGTGCACAGTAGAGCGTCACCGGCAACTCGGCAAATCAGACCCAGGATTTGATCCCGCTGCCTGGCAGACATTCGCTGAACTGGGCTGGTTGTGTGTGCCATTCAGCGAGGAGTTGGGAGGCTTTGGCGGGCGCGCCAGTGACATGATGGTGATTGCCGAGGCACTGGGCAAAGGCCTGGTGAGAGAGCCTTTCCTACACACTGTAGTAACGTGTGGTTGCTTTCTGCAGCAGGGCGGGACGGCGGATCAGCAGCAGCGATATATCCCTGAAATCATCGAGGGCAATGCCCAGTGGGCATTTGCGTTTGCCGAGCAGTCTAGTGGTTACGATCTGGCCCGGGTGGAGGCGAGCGCGCGACCCGAGGGAGACGGTTATGTTCTGAGCGGTAGAAAACTCTCGGTACTGAACGCACACTGTGCCGATTACCTGATCATCTCTGCACGTACACAGGGTGATATCAACGATCGTGATGGGCTCAGTTTGTTTATCGTGAAGACCAGCGCAGCTGGCCTGACCCGAGAAAATTTTGTGGCAGTTGATGGCAGTCGCGGTGCTCATGTAGAACTCGACGGTGTAGAGGTTTCTGCTGAACAGCTACTGGGCGAAAAAAATCGCGGTGTCGAGTTGATCGAATCTGTGGTCGATAATGTGATCGTAGCGCTCGGAGCGGAAGCCGTTGGTGCAATGCAGACCTTATTGGATGCGACGGTAGAGTACACCAAGACGCGCGAACAGTTCGGTCAGTCCATTAGCAAGTTCCAGGCGCTGCAGCACCGTATGGCTGATATGTACCTGAAAGTGGAGGAAGCGCGCGCGTTGTTGCTTAATGCAGCGATCCAGATTGAGCAGGGCAGTGATGAGGCACCTTCCGCCGCTGCTGCGCTAAAGGTCAAGGTCTCGGAAGCGGGTCGATATGTGGCCCAGGAAGCGGTGCAATTGCAC
>CAJQQW010000271.1 GCA_905480565.1 uncultured Halioglobus sp.
GCCCTCAGGGTTGGCGGTTGGCCTTGGCGAGGCGTCACCCAATAAATTCCGGAGAGCTGGCCGAGTGGTCGAAGGCGCGCCCCTGCTAAGGGCGTATAGGCTTATACCCTATCGAGGGTTCGAATCCCTCGCTCTCCGCCACACAGTCTGCAGGCTGGAGAATCTCCACGGAGATGACCTGCAGAAACACCGGAAGGCCCGCGTTTTGCGGGCCTTCTGCGTTTCAGGGTATGTGCAACCTTGACCGGGAGACGGTGTCCCTGGCGAATTAGTAATTCAAGCGGCTATTGGGAGTTGGAATAGTCCGCGACAATGTTTTTTCCAGCGGTAGTGACCGATATCAACTGTCTTTTCGTCGAAAGATTCGACGGGAGTCGTCCCATCCCGGCTCGAATGACAACGGTACTCGTTGTAGTACTGCTTATACGTTCGTAGTTTGTTTTCGAGATCAGTTGCGGTCCAAAAGAAGGTCCGATCCAGAAGTTCTCGACGAACACTACCAATCAGTCTTTCAACAAATGGATGTGACATGGGGGCATATGGGATTGATTTGATTTCCGCGATATCCAGGATGCGGAGATTGGCTTTCCACTGGCGGTATTGGAATAGCGGATCATTGTCCGTACTAATTCGGCTAGGCCAGCCTTCCACACTTGTTGCCTCGTTGAACATTCGACACAGCGCAGGGCCATCTACATTTCCAGCATGAACCGAAAAGCCAATAATCCTCCGGGTATATTGATCCATGACTACCATGATCCAGTGGCTCTTCAGTGTTATCGATTCGCAGCGAAACAGATCGATGCTCCACAGACTGTCTTTGGCGTGGCCCAGCGTGGTGAGCCAGGATGGACCCGGGTTACGGGTATCCGGCTTGTAATGGAGTGCCAGGACACGCCGGACAGTGTCTTTATCCACATCCAGTCCAAAGGCCAGATTAATCTGCTGGGCAATACGAGGGCATCCATATCGAGGGTTGTGCCGTTTCATCTCGACGATGGCATTGATTACTTCCTTGGATGGGCCTTTTGGCCCGGGCTTCTTCCCGCCACGTGGAGAATATAGCGCCCGGTATTTGCGTTTTATCAGTGCGTGGTGGAACGAGAGTAGGGTAGACGGCTTGAGGATGATTGCGATACGGGCGATGCGCCTGGGATGAAGAAATAAAGAGAGGAACCCAAGTAGCGTACGATCCCGAGTGGTCAGATTCGGGGCTCGGTGCCGCGACCTGCTATGAATGATGAGTTGCTGCTTTAGAAGTAGATTTTCAGCGATGACTGTTCGATTGCCACCAGGTCGTAGAAGTTTGGCTATGGTGGCAAGGAGTTGGAAAAGTAGGTAAACAACATCTCTCATATTGTCCGAAGGTAATATTCTATCGATGATGGCTGCAACTGCTAACTATCAGATACTATAAGGGAATTACTAATTCGCCAGGCACACCCTTGAAACCTTGCCATAAAATTCGCTGCGCAGTTGGCCTCAACCAAGAATAACGGTGACGCTCAATGCGTCCCCTTTCTTTGCCTTTTTTAGTGCCCTTACTAGCGGCTTACCGCAATTTGCGTATCAATATTTGGGGTCAGAGTAAAAACTAATCATCTCCATCCTATCGCCACCCACAAGTTAATTTGCCAATACCGTCGTGGATGAGCGTAAATAATTGGCGAGCTCGTCTTCCTCTATCAGACCTTGCGCAGCAGCGATGATTTTTTCACCCATTTGCGCCACGTCGTACTGAATCGAGATTCCGTTCAATGCAAGCACGAACTGCATCGAAGTATGTGCCGTGCGTTTGTTGGCGTCATGAAAGCAATGACCCACTGCTATGTAGCAGGCATAGCTGGCGGCCAGATCGAATGCATCGCCAATCAAGCCGTAAGCTAAGCGGTTCTCAATGCGGCCTAGTACTGCTTCGATTGATTTGTTGTGAGCCATACCCTGAAGTTCGTTTGGCAGAATCACAGATTCATGAATGCTGATCACCTGGTCGGCCGTTAAGAAGCGCATCACTTGTCTTTCAGATAATCATTGACCGCTAGCACGTCTGGGTCCAAGGCGCCCATAAGCTCATCTAACTCTGCGTTGGTTGCGGCGCTGAACTCCAGTTTCTCCACGGCACTGGCGGGAACAAAATACCCAACGACATTAGAGCGATTGAGAACCGCAACCGGTTGAGAGCCTGCATTTTCAATGACTTTTTTTGGCTCCCTTAGCTCTGTAACGGAGACTGTCTTCTTGGTCAGCAAAAATTCCATCAGGAGTAATTCCAGGTTGTATGTTGATTGCCTATAATACATCTTTAAACGTGTATTTAAAAGTGATTATTACAGGCTTCTAGATGTCCATAGCGAATTCGGAGGGTAGGCCGAGTTGGATGGTGTCCCTGGCGAAATCCTAATTCATGTGGTCACTGGTAGCTGAGACTCGCCGAGAACTCTGCCTTTCTTCCATGACGATTCCCTGATATTTCCCTGTTAATCAGGCTCGTTGACCGTGGGCTCCGGGAAAAAGTCCATAAAAACAGGAGGGTAGGTTAAGCAATAGGCATAGAAGAGGCCAGAAAGTGAGGGTTTTCCCTGTAGATTTCCCATCTACAGGGAATCTAATGAAGACAATCCCTGCCCAGACTGCCACCACCGCCATGCAGTCTGCGGATCAGAGACTTTAAACAGAGACTGGCCGCAGAACCCCCGCAAAGCCCGCTATTTAGCGGGTTTTTGCATTTCTGGATTCAGCGTAACAGTGACTGGGAGACGGGCTTCCCGGGCCAGAATTGCCTGTTTTCTCCAAGGGCGATTTCGCCAGTCAAGAGTGGGTGACTTGAACCAGTCCAAAGTGCTTTCTTGTGTGCGCTTTTCAAAACGGACGCTCTTTATATGCCTGCAATATCGACCAGGGTTTTATGCGTGAGTTTATCTCGTACCAAGATTGTTTTCGCAATCAGCGTCTGCAAAAAAGGGGCTTTTGCTTCCCGCGAAAACGCGGGCGTTTCCAGCATTCGCTGGCGCCAGGACCACAGGCGGGGGTGCAGCCTTTGTAGCGGGTAGCCCGCGAGCAGAATTCGATTGATGTTGACAGACCAGGAGATGTCGGCCAGCGACACGGTATTCCCAAGCAGATACCTGCTTGCTTCAAGGTGGCGTTCCAGTTTATCCAGCTCCTGCCTGAACCTGGACGCCGATTCGATAACCTGGGCTTCAGTGATGCCCTCGTTGGCGGCAAAGTTGCGCCAGTACTCCAGTTCCTCGGCCTTGTGTGAATCGGCCTCGCCGCCAACCCTGCCTGTGCCCGTGTTCTCGTATTGCTGCAGTTGCTCTTTACTGCGTTGCATCAGTTTGGATGGCGCCGTGAATCTCATGGTGAGGTTACGCAGGTCCACATGCATTGCATCCTCTGTCTGCAACAGTTCTGCAAGTTCAGCTGAGCATTCCGCCGGCATGAGCGGTGGGTCTGGATACAGTTGTTCCAGGTAGTCGAGAATGTCGTTGCTCTCGATGTGAACCTGACCATCGTGCACCAGCACCGGCACCAGGCCTCTCGGGTTGATTCCCATAAACCAGTCGCTGTTGTTCTCACGCTTCACCAGGTTGACCGGGTGGGAGACCCAGTCGATATTCTTGAAATCGAGAAACATGCGGATTTTCTTGGAACAGGTGGAGCCGGAGAAGTGCAGCAGGTGTATGCCTCGCCAATCGAGCACCTCCTGCGTTGCTATATCGGATTTCGCCAGTTGCACCATGAGTCCTATTCCTGGAGCGCGGCGTTGATCACGCTCTCGATTTCGTCATGTTGAATGCCCAGATTGAGCAGTAGATACCGCGCCCATTCAAGACGGGTCTCCTCGATGGAGTCGTGTTTGATGGCGTTGACCAGCATGCCCACGTAGCTCCAGTTCAGGATTATGGCCAGGCTGTCCAGGCTCACGGCGAACCGAAAGCGGCCCTGCATCACGCCCTCGGTAAAGTCCCTGACCAGGAATTCTCCCTGGCTTTCGGCGGTGGCCTTTGCCAGGAAGCGGGGCCGGTCCACCATCTGCCGGGTCAGTGGGTCTTCGGCCATGGCCGTGAAAACCCGCAGTGTCGATCGAGTGACGGATTCGGCGCGATCACGGGTTTGTTCCAGGGGCACATAAGCTGCGTCACCATAGTCGTGGTAATGCTGCGTCAGCATTGCCAGTACGGCGTCCTGCTTACTGTCGAAATGATTGTAGAAAGTACTGCGCCCGAGGTCGGCCAGCTCCGCCACCGCTTCAGCGGACGCGTCCTCGTAACCGTGCTTCAGAATCAGGGCCTCTACCGCGTCCAGCAGTTGTTGCCGGGTACGTTCGCGTTTCCTGACCATTCGGTTGGGGGTGGCGGTTGCAGTCATCGGCGGTTGGATTTCCATCAGGTGCGCATCGTCGGCCGAGTGTAACATGAAGTGGTCAATAGCCCAATTGTGGTCATATGACTAAAAGTGTACATGTGTCCATGTTTGTGCAATGATCCAGGTCAATGCTCGGAACAACTCGATAGAAATGACGGAGAAGGCGCTTGGGAACATCGATTGTCAGGTATGAGGATGCCGGGGAGGGCGCGTCCCGCTGGGGTGTGCTGCGGGGTGAGAGCATCTTTGCCATCGATCTCGATCTGGGCAGTCACCGGGAGGTTATGCGGCAGTACTTTAACGACCGCCCCGGATTCGATAGCGCCGTGAGCCAGGTATCCATCCCGTTGGCGGATGCCGCGCTCCATTCTCCCGTGTTCACCGATGTACAGTTGTTTTGCCAGGGCCTGAACTACGCCGATCACCGGAAAGAGGGTGGTCTAGCTGACGGCGCCGATGGGGAGAACCTGATTTTTACCAAGGCTACTTCCAGTATCTGTGGCCCCAGCGATGACATTGTGCGCCCCAGAGACTGTGAGCTGCTGGACTACGAGATAGAGCTTGGCCTGGTATTGAAGTCAGACGTGCAAGGACCGCAGAGCGTGGCGGAGAGTGATCTCGAGCATCTGATTGGCGGTCTGGTATTGGCTAACGATGTCTCATCCAGAGACGATCAGTTTGGCGCCACGGCGATGCAGTGGTTCAAAGGCAAGAGCTACAGAACGTTCTGCCCTATGGGGCCAATACTTTATCTGCTTGATGCCGGGGATCTGGCCCAGCTCTACCAGCTGCAACTGACTCTGACACTCAATGGTGAAGTAAAGCAGAACGCCTCGACCGATCTGCTCATTCACAAGCCGGCCGCCACCCTCACGGAAATTTCCTCCTTTGCTGACCTTCGCGGGGGCGACTGTATTCTGACCGGAACACCAGGTGGCGTGCTGCTGGAGATGGATCTAAAAAGCGGTTTGAGCATCATGCTGAATATGAAAAATGACGCCAAACGGCGCGCAAAATTTGTTGCAGCGCAACGGGCCAAAACCCGTTTTCTGCAACCAGGCGACGTGCTTGAACTGCAGATTAAATCACTCAACGGCAATATCGATCTCGGTTGCCAGAGAAACAATATCGTAGAGGCCTAGTGGCCCCTACTCACTATAAGAATGTTGGAGATCCAGATGGAACTTTTGTACGACCAGAATCTGCTGCCGCGAACTCTGATGACGGTTACAGCCATAGCTCTGGCGGTCGGTCCCGCAGTTGCTGATTTCAACAAAACCCACGCGACTAACCCGCTGTGGCCACCGCACGCGCGCTTTCACGTGGTCTGGCAGGTGATCACCAATAGCACTCTGTGCTTGATGATGCTGTACATATTGTGGACGCCGTTGGTAGCGCAATACAACCTGCAGTTGATCCTGGTGGCGATAGTGCAAGCCGCGATTCTTGCGCCACTGTACATCACCATAGCCAGTATGGGCCTGTTTGACGGCGCGTTGAAAGACGTCAACGGCTTGCGGCCATTCCAATTCAATATTGGTGGCAGGATCGTTGAATTGGATACCAACGTTGTCGGTTTCAGCAACATTACACTGGTGCTGATTATCGCCAGCTGCAACATAGTTTCCTCAGTGCCCGCCGCGTAAGGGCACTCATTATTCGCCAGGAAAGCACAGGTTTTACTATGTCAGACACCATAAAAACGAATGTCCTGATCGTGGGCGCCGGGCCATCCGGGATGACCATGGCCCTCGCTCTGGCCAGGTTCGGGATATCCTGCATCATGATTGATCGCCGTGAATCGAATTATGCTCAGCCCCGTGCGCACGCACTGAATTCCCGCACTCTGGAAATGTTTTCTGCCCTGGGTATGGATATCGAAGATTTCAAAGCGGTAGCCACGCCCGTCGAAGAAAGTTGCTGGGTACGTTTTACCGATACCCTCAGCGGTGGCGAATACGGCAAGCTTCCCTATGAAAGAATGCAGGATGCGGAAGACTTGCCCACCCCGTGGCCCCTATTCAATATCGCCCAGCCCGCGGTCGAGGCGGTGATGCAGAACTACATCGAGCGCGAAGCATCGATACAGGTGCTACGCCCCCGGGAATGGAAGTCTTGTGAACAGCGCGCCGGGGGTGTGGAGTCTCTTGTCGTAGATGGCCAGGGGCAGGAACAACGCATCCTGAGTCGTTATCTCATTGGTGCCGACGGTGCGGGCAGCCCGGTGCGCGAATCCCAAGTTATAGCGATGAAGGGCATGGGGATAATCCATGACTTCGTCATGATTCATTTCAAGGCGGATCTTAGCGGGGTAGTAAAAGACAATCCTGCCATCCTCTACTGGGTTATGCGTCAGGATTGCAGTGGAACTTTTATTGCCTTTGATATTCGGGACAACTGGGTCTTCATGTACCCCTACGATGAGGCCGACACTGACAAGTCCACCTTTACCCGCGAATACTGCCGCGAGCTGGTGCTCAAAGCGATCGGTCGATCTGATATCGATGTGGAGATTCTTTCCAATGGCGGTTGGGGCTTGGGGTCGCAGGTGGCGGAAGCCTATCGCCAACAGAATGTTTTCCTGGTGGGTGATTCGGCACATCGCTATCCGCCCAGCGGTGGCCTGGGCCTGAACACCGGTGTCGGAGACGCGCACAACCTGGCATGGAAAATTGCCGGAGTACTGCAGGGCTGGGCCTGGCCAGGACTGTTGGATAGCTATCACACCGAGCGAGAGCACGTTGCGCAGATCAATGCGGCATTCAGTACGGAAAATGCCGGCAAACTGTTCAGCGTCATGCTCAGCACCGGTGCCTTGATGCCGCCGGGCATGCAGCCTGCCTTTGAACAGCTTCGGGCCGACCCGCAGCGCTGGGCCGAGATTCAGGAGGGGATAGAGGATCAGCGCGATCACTTCGATGGCATTGCACTGCATATTGGCCAGCATTACGGACGCAGAAATGCGGCCGATCTCAGAGCCGATGATTTTCAGTTTGCGGACGTGGGTGCAAGATTTCCCCACACCTGGTTGTCAATCGATGGCGAGCGTGCGTCTTCCCTGGAGCTGCTTTCCTCAACACATTTCACGCTCATTGTACGGGACGGCGTTGCGCTTCCGGCACTTGAGAGCGAAGTTCCCAGCAAGGTGAAAACCGAAAACACCGACTTTGCCGCAGATGATGAGAGCCTTGTGATGATGGGTATGAATGAAGCGCAGGTGGTAATCGTGCGGCCCGATGGGCATATCGCTGATCGCCTCTTCGATGCCGCAATTACGGCGATGGATATTAATAACGCGTTGAGCAGGGCTGTCGCGAAGTTTGTGGCGTTCGATGAATGCGCCAGTGCTTTCTGACGGGGGAAACGAATATGAGATTCAGGATCGTGCTTTGGATTCTAGGTTTTATGCTGGAGAGA
>CAJQQW010000272.1 GCA_905480565.1 uncultured Halioglobus sp.
ACGCGACAACTACCTCAAGGCACGTTGGAGCTGCTGGAAGTCGCCACTGCCGTCAAGGCGCATGAAGAGCCCGAAGAGGCATCTACTCCGTGGTTATCGACGTTAGATCCAGCCAACCTTTTGCGTAAAGCCAGCAGCGGCACCCGCGATTCCCTGGCGTTCATTGGCGAGGTCACTATCGCGATGGGCCGCCTCGCTACGGGCAGAGCCAATACACGCCTGAGGGACTTCGCCGCATTCTGCTATCAGACGGGACCAAACGCATTCGGCATCATCAGCCTGACCAGCATTCTGGTGGGCATGATCCTGGCTTACCTGGGGGCGGTGCAGTTACGACAGTTTGGCGCTGAAATCTATGTGGCCGACCTGGTTGTCATAGGCACCCTGAGAGAAATGGGCGTGCTGATGACCGCGGTGGTTATGGCCGGGCGTACAGGAGCTGCATATGCGGCCCAGCTTGGGACTATGCAGACCAACGAAGAGATCGATGCCATTTCCACCATGGGTATATCACCCATCGAATTCCTCGTGCTGCCACGTATGCTCGCCCTGATTATTATAATGCCCCTGCTCACGGTCTATGCCGACCTGTTAGGCATTATAGGCGGCGGCATTGTCGCAGGCGGCATGGGTATCTCTCCGCCACAGTATATCAGCCAGGGAATGGCGGCTGTATCAATCACCCAAATCTCTGTAGGTCTGATAAAAGCCGTCGTATTCGCGGCACTTATAGCCATAGCAGGCTGCCGCGCCGGGATTAATTCGGGGCGCAGCTCGGCTGCTGTTGGTCAGGCGGCCACCACTGCGGTTGTCACATCGGTGGTTTACCTGATCGTGGCCGACGCTGCCATTAACATTGTGTTCCAACAGTTGGGCATATGACTTCGAGCGAGCCAAAACAGTCACTGATCGAGGTCCGCGATGTCACCATGGCCTACGGTACCAACGTCATACAAAGCGGTCTCACGTTTAACATCTACCAGGGAGACATCTTCGTAATCATGGGAGGTAGCGGTTGCGGCAAGAGCACTTTGCTAAAACACATGCTCGGGCTTATCACTCCCGATGCTGGCGATATTTTATATAGCGGCACAAGCTTTTACAGCGCCAGTAAGGCGAGGCAAGATTCCATGCGACAACGCTGGGGAATCACCTATCAGTCAGGCGGCCTGTTCAGCGCGATGACGCTGGAAGAGAATATTACTCTGCCGCTCGAACTTTATACCGAATATACCAAAGCAGAGACTAAAGACGTTGTCGCCTACAAGCTCGCACTAGTCGGACTTGCCGGCTACCAATCTTACTACCCCTCCGAGATCAGTGGCGGTATGCGCAAGCGCGCCGCCCTCGCTCGCGCTATCGCACTGGATCCGGAAATACTTTTTTTTGACGAGCCTTCGGCGGGACTGGACCCAATCAGCTCCAGCTTGCTGGACGATCTGATTGTGCAAATTAAAGAGTCGATGGGGGCCACTGTCGTGATGGTCACCCACGAACTGCCCAGTATTTTTGCGATCGCCAACAACTCGGTATATCTCGACAATATAAGCCGCACCATGATCGAATACGGAAACCCGGCACAACTGCGCGATCACAGCCAAAAGGCTGTCGTTCGACAATTCCTAAGTCGCAGTGCCACAGCCGATGAGGACAGCGCATGAGCGAAAAATCACAATACGCAACCACTGGCGCCTTTGTGGTCGGCGCCCTGCTTATCTTTGTAGCTGTAGTCTTGTATCTGCTGGGCTCAGGATTCGGGAAACGTGAAAGTTTTGTCATGGTTTTTGATGCCGCTGCAAAGGGCCTGAGTGCCGGTGCGCCTGTAGCCCTGCGCGGGGTTCAGATCGGTCAGGTCACGGATGTGGATGTAGTGCTCGATACAAAAACGGCAGATGTTCTTGTTGTGGTAAAGGCGGAGATTGACGAGACGAGCATTTACTACGAGGGTGATCCCGACGCGGTGAATACCGAGGATCTTATCAAGCGTGGACTTCGCGCCCAACTCAACATGCAAAGTCTGGTAACAGGCCTTCTATACATCGAAATGGATTTTCACCCGGACAGCCCGGTGAGACACTATGACCTGAACAGTGACCTGCCTCAATTCCCGACCGTACCGACCAATCTCGAGCGGCTTGCGATGCAGCTACAGAACTTCGATATTGACAAGCTTGCCAAGCGAATAGAAACGATCAGCGATGGCATCGATAAGCTGGTCAGCAGTAAAGAAATCCAGCAGCTCCCCATCAATATGAACGAAACGCTGAACTCACTTAAAGAACTCAGTGAAAAAATGCAAACACAGCTGGCAAGCTCAGGGCCCAGACTTGATGCGATGCTGGATGAAACTACAACCACGATCGCCAGTACTGGCAGTCAGCTCAACGATGCTGTCCAGAGCTTTGAAAACAGTATGCAAAGCCTGGAGGAACTGGTTTCGTCTGACTCTACAACGGTCTATCAGATGAATGAGGCTCTTAATGAAGTCAGCCGAGCCAGCAG
>CAJQQW010000273.1 GCA_905480565.1 uncultured Halioglobus sp.
TGCGCTTGCTGATGGGCCTGGAGCAAGTCAGCGAGGGAGACATAACCCTGTCGCCGGGCTTAATCGAGCACATGAGCTACGTGTTTCAGGAGCCCCGTCTGGTGCCCTGGCGTAGTTGCGTTGAAAACGTGCTGTTACCGCTGGAATTGACGCGCAGCAGCAGCCCGGCTCAGCGCGATCGCGCGGTGGCGTTATTGCAACAGCTGGGCCTGGGGGAGCGCCTCGCCCATTTTCCCAGCGAGTTGAGCGGCGGTATGCAGATGCGGGTGGCCCTGGCGCGAGCGCTGGTCACCGAGCCCAGGATTGTCCTGCTGGATGAACCCTTTGCCGCCCTTGATGAGCGCTCTCGCTTTCGTATGCAGGACCTGCTTTTGTCTTTCAAGGCAGAACTGGGCTTGCAGTACGTATTTGTAACGCATTCCATCGCCGAGGCCGTTTATCTCGGGGATCGTATCCTGATGATGGATGCCCAGGGTGGGCAGAGAGACTGGCGATCCATCGACTTTCCAGCGCGGGACCAGACCTTGAAAATGACCGCTGAATTTAACCGCATCGTTGAATCCTACTCGCGCCTGTTCACCGATATGGAGACTGCACTTTTGGAAAGCGCGGGGAGCCACTAATGGCGGGCAAGATGGGCGACTGGCTAGTAGAAAAACTTCCCGCCTGGATTTTCCTCGGAGGATTGTTGTCAGTGTGGCAGCTGGTTGTGGCGCAGGAGTGGGTAGCAGCCTACCTCTTGCCCTCGCCGACGCAGATATATGCCACTACGTTGCAGCTGTGGCCTGAAATATGGGCGGCAACGCTGTCGACCGCACGTTCAATATTGTGGGGACTGGGCTTCAGCATTTTAACCGGGGTTTCACTTGCGCTGCTGTTTTTTGCCATTCCCTTGGTGCGACGGGCGGTGTTGCCTTTCTGCATTTTTTTCCAGACAGTGCCGATAATCGCTATCGCACCCCTGTTGGTTATCTGGTTCGGCTTTGGTGATCCCACTGTGCGTGCATCGGCGTTCATTGTGTCTCTGTTTCCCATACTGGCTAATACCCTGACCGGACTGCAGGAAACAGACCCGCAGCTCAGGGAACTCTATCGTCTTTACCGGCCCTCGCCCTGGCAGCTTATTGCGAAATTGCAGCTCCCATCGGCACTCCCCTATATGCTCACAGGTATACGTATTTCGGCCGGATTGGCTGTCATTGGTGCCATAGTGGGTGAATTCATCGCGGGTGGTGGCATCGGGAGCCTTATCGACGCTGCCCGCACCCAGCAGCGCGTTGACCTGGTGTTTAGCGGTGTTCTGATGTCCAGTATGCTGGCCCTGTCGCTGGTCTTCGCTATCGAGGTGCTTAGTCGCCTGTTATTGCGAGGCAGGCCCTACCTGAGGAAAGTGTAATGCGCGTATTGAGTGTATTGAGTGTATTGATTCTGTCGATTATGGGCAGTGCGTCAGTGTCGGCGAAGCCGCTTGTGCTGGCGCTTAACTGGAAGCCAGAGCCGCAGTTTGGTGGTTTTTACGCAGCGCAGAAGGCTGGGTATTTTCGTGAGAACAAACTGGATGTTGAGATAATAGAGGGCGGGTCGGGCACGCCGACTATCCAGATGTTGCTCGCCGGCAGGGTAGACTACGCTATTGTATCCGGGGACGAGATTGTGATCGCCCACGCTCGTGGTGGCGATATCGTGGCCCTTTTTGCAACCTACCAGGTGAACCCCCAGGGGATTATGACCCATGCCTCCCGTGGCTTTGAGTCGATAGAGGATGTGGTGCACAGCGACGGTGTATTGCTGTGGCAATCGGGTTTGCCTTACACCCAATTCTTCAGAATGAAGTACGCGCCGCTGAAGGTAATGACCGCGCCTTATCTTGGTGGCATTGGTAATTTTCGCAACGATGCCAAGTTATCGCAGCAGTGTTTTGTGACCAGCGAACCATTGGAAGCCAAAGCAGTGGGACTTGAAGTCAAGACCTTCCTTGTCGCGGAGAGTGGCTACAATCCTTACACTACCGTTCTGGTCACTCGCAGAGCGCGGCTGGAGCAGTCACCAGACGAAGTGAAACGCATGGTTGGGGCAGTGCGCGCGGGCTGGAGAGATTACCTTTCGGATGCGGCGCCGACCAACCGGGTAATGGGCGATTTGAACAAAGCCATGTCGGCAGAGACGTTCAGTGCCAGTGCCGCGGCACAACATGCGCTGATTCAGACCACGTCAGAGACGGAGCTGGGCTCCATGACGCTGGAGAGATGGCAGACGTTGGCCGACCAGCTGCTGGCGATTGGTGTGATTTCTAAGCCGGTAAAGGTGGATACGGTGTTTGCCAACCTCTAGTCATTGTCCAGAACGTTGCCGAAATCAACCCACGATCACTTGTGATGGGAAAGTATGTCTCGCAGTGCCCCACGGTCGGCCTTTGCAGCACCCTTATCGGAGTGTTCTTTTTTCTCCAGGCTCCATGGGAGGCCCCGCAATTGCGTGAGTGAAAGCCAAGTAACTTACGCTCTGAACGTCGTAAATTATTGCTGCCGGGCCCTTAGTCTTTGATGCCCCGGTCGCAATGACCTTGAAATTCATTCCGTCCGCTTTGTTTTCCTCTGCGGCAGGCGTATCTGGAAAATAGTACCGCTAAAGGTGATGGTGTCCCCTGCCACAATTTTGCGGCGTTTACGCGTTTCGATTTCACCGTTCACGGCCACGAAACCGCCAGTAATGGCTAGCTTCGCCTCGCCCCCTGATGCGACAAGCCCCTCGAACTTGAGTATTTTGTAGAGCTCTACCGGCTCGCGATCAATGTTGATAATGCTCATG
>CAJQQW010000274.1 GCA_905480565.1 uncultured Halioglobus sp.
TTTCCCTATGCAATTGACCAGCAGAGATTGGAACAATCGTCGATAAAAACTGTTGTCATCGCCCACGTCAATCTTGGAGCACCCTCTCGTAATTATCTCGCCAAGGAAGCACCTCGCATCGACTCTCAGATAGCGCGTTACCTCAAGGAAAACGGCTACAAGGTTCTGCCCCAGCGAACCTTCGAACAGCATTGGAATACCGCGGTGCGCGCATTCGGTAATCCGGTGGATCCAACCAGCGGCAAGATGAACACAAAGACCTTCGCTCAGATTATGCACCGCGTCCGTGACGAGATGGCAGCTAACACCGATCTTGACGCCTTCGTTTTTACGGACGTGGTGGAGTTCGAGGCCTCCTTCAGCGGCGGTCTGAAACATCTCGCGCGCTGGGACGGTGTAACACGAACACCAACCATGCAAGGTCCCGGCGACGGTGTGAGTGCAGAGTTCGACTGGAACATGCTAGCCGCCGTAGCCTCTCTGCAGGTCGCAATCTACGATATGGAATTGAAGCCCATCTTTTCCGGTCGCGGCGGTCTGGATGCAACCGAGGCCATCGACAGCCGATCTTCCAAAGGCCGCTACATTCGTCGCCGCAATATCCTGGAGAACGAACGCCACGTGCAGGAAGGTATCGAACTGGCTTTTCATCCCTTCATTCCTTTTGAGGACTGGCCCGGGCAACCCTGAATCACTCCTCCACCACGATGATAGAACCGGAGTAAATGCATTGTGAGAAAGTTAGTTGTGGTTTTGATCGTCGTGTCCGTCGGAATCTGGTTGTGGCCATCATCTGAACAGGAGTCCATTCAACGAAACGCAGATAGCGCTGCACTTCGGACGACAGCCTTCGGCCCTATCAGGGGTGGACAGGATATCCACAACACGTACGCCTGGCTGGGTGTTCCGTTCGCTGCGCCGCCCGTCAATGGTCTGCGTTGGCGTGCGCCGCGCCCGCCAACCGCGTGGAGTTCACCGCGAGACGCAATAAATTTTCGTGAGCCCTGCACTCAACTCGCCGGCCCTCTGGACGGCACCCAAGAGGAGGGGCCGGTGGTCGGAAGCGAAGACTGTCTATACCTCAATATCTGGTCCCCCAGATCTCACAGCGAGACCGACAGCGAGGCGCTACCCGTCATGGTCTGGATTCACGGCGGAGGCAATTCAGTCGGCACCGCTAACACCTATTCCGGCGCACTGCTGGCCGCAGAAGGGCAAGTCGTAGTAGTCACGATTAATTACCGACTAGGGCTGCTTGGCTGGATGAGTCATCCGGCCCTGCGCACGCCTGATCGAGATCTACTGGATGCCAGCGGCAACTATGGGAATCTCGATATGATCGCCGCCCTTCAGTGGGTAAAGAATAATATCAGTCACTTTGGAGGAGCTGCCGACAATGTCACGATTTTCGGCGAGTCCGCCGGGGGCCTCAATGTTTATACTCTTTTAGCCTCCCCGATGGCCAAGGGATTATTTCATAAAGCAATATCTCAAAGCGGAATGCTAAGCACGACACCCCAGTGGCGAGCAGAAAATTTTGCCGATGACGAAAACCCCGGACACGCGCTTAGCTCCAGAGAGTGGCTCTCCAGCCAATTGCAATACGCAGGGCGGGCAGAAGATGCCAAGGCCGCGCAAGCGATGCAGTTGCTAATGACAGATGAAGACGTGCAGGAGTTCATGTATTCGCGCAGTGCTCTGCAGATACTGCAGGGCTTATCCGGCGGCGCTGGCATGTATTTCGCTCCGAACAGTCTGCGCGATGGCACTGTGCTCCCCAGGGAAACCCTTTTTACCCTCTTCGACGATCCCGAGCTGTACAACAACGTACCGCTGATCACCGGCACCAACCGGGATGAAGTGAAGCTCTTTATGGCTCAGGATCCAGCGTTTGTAGAACGACGCTTTGGCGTGTTACCGCGCATAAGAGACTTGGATACCTTTAACAGCACTGCGGCTTACGGCAGTGACAACTGGAAGGCGCTCGCTGTCGACGAGGCTGCCGCACGTATAACCGATCACGGTGGCGAGCCTGTTTACGCCTATCGCTGGGACTGGGATGAGGGCGGCAAAAACTTTTTGGTAGATTTCAGCACATTGCTTGGTGCGAGCCACGGTTTGGAGGTCCCTTTTGTATTTGGCGATTTCGAGGGCGCTATCGGCGTGCCTGGCCTGTACACCGACGAAAATATCCCCGGGCGGGATATTCTCGCCGCCCAGATGCGGAGTTATTGGACGCAGTTCGCACATACTGGGGCTCCGGGAAAGGGCCGCAGGGGGGACCTGCATCTGTGGCAACCCTGGGGCATCAGCGAAAACAACCTCATGCTGCTGGATACACCGTCGGGTGGTGGCTTGCGCATGGTGGACGAACCCATGACGATTGTCATGCTCAAGGAACGGGTGGCAGGGGATAAAAGCATTACCGACTTACGAGAGCGCTGCTCACTGTACGTAGAAATGTTTCTGTTACCTAATTCCGGCGATGATACATGGGATGAGCAAGGCTACCAAGCACTGGGCTGCGGTGCATTCGAACCGTGGTCTCTTGAAAATCGCGGCTAACCCAGCGGCACATGGAAGGCATCGATCGGCAGTGACTCGACTCGGCCTTTTGTACCCGCGCAGCAAAAAGATAACAGCTCGCAACCAGGGCTTAACTACTCGTGAGCCCACATAAACCCGCGGAGATGTTTCTTGCTAAACGAGTTCTTTACCCACTACGCAGACTACGAATATCTGCTGGCCTCCTCCCAATTATTCCTTGCGATGCTCGGGATGGGTGCCCTCCTTGCCCCGAGAGATTTTATCTCCGAGGTTCGCCAACCTCGCAGTCTATTTATCGGTCTGGGTTTTCAGTGGATGATGGTTCCCTTGATCGCTTCGGCAGTAGCCGTACTCGCACCTGTACCGACAGGTGTTGCGATAGGTATTATGCTCATCGCGGCTGTACCAGGGGGCACTCTGTCGAACATTCTGACGCATTTCGGACGCGGGAACATTGCGCTCTCTATTTCACTCACCTCCATCACAACGGTGGCCGCCTTAGTCACTACGCCGCTGCTCTTGCAGTTAATGATGGCGGAGCACCTGCCCGATAACTTCGAGATGCCGACAATGGACATCGCAAGAGACATTCTACTGACTCTTATTTTTCCATTGCTCGTAGGCATGGTAATTAAAGTAAAGACGCCTGAAATCACAAGCGAGCGGCTTTCCAAATGGCTAATACGCGCTAGCCTGCTACTTGTGATGATGATGGCCATAGGCGCCAGCGGCAGCGGACGCCTGAATCCGCAAGCCTACGGTGCGATCAGTATAGGCGCTGTGGTCATATTCTGCATCACGCTAAAGTTAGCGTCGGTAGCGGTGGCCCGTGTGACAAATATTCCAACGAGAGATGGCCTGGCCATCGTAGTAGAGGCCACCTTTCGAAATCTGAGCCTCGCCGTCGCAGTGAAGGCAATCGTGTTCCCCGCACAGAACGGCATTGTCGACCCCATTGGTGATGCTGTTCTTTTCACCACATTCTTGTACGGGATTATCAGCGTATTCGTGACACTGTTCCCGGTATTTTACCACCAGCGGGTGCTCGCCAAAATAAGCTGACACAAGTTTATGGCTGGCGGAAGGTCAGAACGTGTCAGGTATGTACTTGAAAGGGTAATCAACCGGTGTATAGCCGCCAATTTTGCGTTCACCAAGGTCGACCGCCGCTACAGGCAGCGCCTCATAGGGGACTTGTGACAGCAGGTGACTGATAACGTTGAGGCGCACCCGCCGCTTGTCCTCCGCTCGAGCGACATGCCATGGCGCCCATGGCGTGTCGCTGGCTTGAAACATCTCGTCCCGGGCCTCGCTGTAATCATCCCAGCGATCGTAAGAGTCGATATCCAAT
>CAJQQW010000275.1 GCA_905480565.1 uncultured Halioglobus sp.
TGCAGAAAGAAAGCCGGCTTTGACGTAAGCGGCCTCATCAACCCCGGGTGGTATGCGCGTCGTAATAAGGTTCAGCAGAAACTCCTCTTCTCCGGCAGGTGGGTTCTCAAGAAGTTCTACCAGCCCCGCTGTCTGTTCAGCACTGAGAGGTTTTGGCGGAATGTTCTGTGCGGCCCGTTCGGCCACGTGTTCACGATACGCGTCTAGCACCTGGGAACTCCTTTGCAATATTGCCCTGGCCGCAGCTGCGCTGCGGCACTTTGTTATGCGGTTTAAAGTGGGGCGCAAGTATAGCTTAGAGTCGAAATAAGATAAACGAATCAAGTGCTTATATCTCGCATTCATCCGGGTGATACCGTACACTCGAAGGCAGCGAGATCGGCCGGATATACCCTTTGAAATGCCTCTGTCAGATCAATCTGTAAAGACCCCCTGCATCGGTGTTTGCTCTACCGGTATTGGCGACAGTGTTTGTCGTGGATGCAAACGCTTTTGTCATGAGGTGATTGACTGGAACGGTTACAGCAGCGCCCAAAAACGGGTAGTTGATGAGCGTCTGTCAGGATTTCTATCACAGGTGGTAAGCAACAAACTGCGTGTGATTGATGCGGAGTTATTGAAATGGCAAATGGACACCCAGAACGTGCGTTTTGTCGCCCACCACGACGAGTACTGTTGGGTGTTCAGCTTGTTGAAAGCAGGTGCCGGACAGATCGCAAATACGAAAGACTACGGTTTTGAATTGGACCTGCGCTTTCGGCAGATGTCGCTTGTGGAATTACGCGAGTTGATTGACCAGGAGTTTTTTATGCTCTCACAGGCGCACTATGAGCGTTATATGATGACACCCGACTTGTTCCAGGATGAGCCTCGGTGACTATTGCGGCAGACCTCGACGGAATTCGTGAATTCCTGCTCTGCAGCACTCCCCGGGCGTGGGTCGAGTGGGCGCTGCAAAACCCAGCGATATTGCTGATCGATCACGCCAATTGTGAGAAAAAAGCGGCCTCAACGGCACTGAACCTGATGTACCGCTATGTTGAGCATGGCCCTCTCCTGCAGAAGCTTTCACGGCTGGCGCGTGAGGAGCTGCGCCATTTCGAGCAAGTGATTGCCATCATGCAGGCCCGCGGCGTGGAATATGAGCAGATATCGGCTTCCCGCTACGCCGGGCGTTTGCGCGGTGCGGTGCGCAGTGCCGAACCGCAGCGACTGGTAGATACTCTGCTGGTGGGCGCAGTGATAGAGGCGCGTTCTTGTGAGCGCTTTGAAGCGCTCGCGCCTGCACTGGATGGGGAGCTATGTGAGTTTTATCGCTCGCTGTTAAAATCTGAAGCCCGTCACTATATGGATTATCTGAAGCTCGCGAAAGAGCTGGGCGCCGCAGAGGACGTTGAACAGAGAGTGAGTGACTTGCTCGAGTTGGAGCGCGTTTTAGTCGAAACACCCGATACAGAGTTTCGCTTCCACAGCGGTGTACCCCCACAGGACGTACGAGTCTAAACCTCATTAAAAAATGAGGTTATTTCTGTAATGAACTGATAAAAATGAAAAAATAGGCGCCCACGCCGCGTTCAGCCGCGCGGTAGCTAGAATGCGGGTCAGGCCTCGACGACTGACTCGATAATGACGGATTCCAGCGGAACGTCCTGGTGCCCGCCCTGGCTGCCGGTCTCAACGCCGCGGATTTTGTCCAGTACTTCTTCTCCTTCGACGACTTTGCCAAACACGGTGTAACCCCAACCCTGAGGCGTCTTGCCGCTGTGATTGAGGAAATCGTTGTCTTTGACGTTGATGAAAAACTGCGACGTTGCAGAGTGGGGGTCGTTGGTGCGCGCCATGGCGAGGGTGCCGAAGTCATTTTTGAGGCCGTTATCCGCCTCGTTATCGATCGGCGCACCATTGTCCTGTTGCTTCATGTCAACATCGAACCCGCCGCCTTGCACCATAAAGTTGTCGATTACTCGATGAAAAATAGTGCCATCGTAGTATCCCTCGTTGACGTACTTGAGGAAATTCGCCACGGTTTTTGGCGCTTTATCGGCGTCAAGTTCGATTTTCATTTCGCCGAATGTCGTGCGCATGATGACCATATTGCTATCCCTGAGTTCGGTTACATTTGCGGGCAGCCAATCATACGGGCTTTTAGCGCGCAGTAAAACAGCCTCGGGGCCAAAAAAGCTCGGGCAGGGATAGACTTAGTGGCAGAAATTCGCTACAAGCCGGGAGGGCAAGTCGTTATAATACGCGGCTTTTTAGCGCTTGGCGGCTGACTCAATGGATTCTACCCCGACAAACTTTTTACAGACGATTATCGGCGAAGACTTGGCGGCCGGCCGTGTCGATGAGGTGGTTCTGCGTTTTCCGCCTGAGCCCAATGGCTACCTGCATATTGGCCACGCAAAATCGATCAGCGTTAATTTCGGTTTGGCAGAGGCGAACGGCGGTCGCTGCAATCTGCGCTTTGACGATACTAACCCTGAAAAGGAGACGCAGGAGTATATCGAGGCTATTCAAGAAGACGTGCGCTGGCTTGGCTATCAGTGGAGCGGAGAGGTACGTTATGCCTCTTCCTATTTTCAGCAGCTGTATGATTGGGCGGTTGATCTGGTCGAACAGGGCAAGGCTTATGTTTGCGATCTAAGCGCAGACGAGGCGAGGGAGTATCGTGGCACGCTTACTGAGCCCGGCCGTAACAGTCCCTATCGAGACCGCGCCACGGCAGACAATCTGGATCTCTTGTCGCGGATGAAGGCTGGAGAGTTTAAGGAAGGGGAGAGGGTCTTGCGGGCCAAGATCGATATGTCATCTCCGAATATGAATCTCAGAGACCCGATCCTCTACCGCATTCGCCACGCAACACACCACCAGACGGGAGATGAATGGGTCATTTATCCCACATATGATTTTGCCCATGGGCAAGAGGATGCGATAGAGGGTATTACGCATTCTGTATGCACGCTCGAATTCGAAGATCACCGGCCTCTCTATAATTGGTTATTGGAACATCTGCCCGTGAGCTCTCGCCCTAGGCAGTACGAGTTTGGTCGTTTAAATCCAAGTTATACCGTTACCAGCAAGCGCAAGTTGCGCAAACTTGTTGAAGACAAAATAGTTGCGGGATGGGACGATCCTCGCATGCCAACATTGGCCGGCTTGCGGCGTCGTGGATATACGGCAACAGCAATCCGGCGTTTTTGCGACATGATAGGTACGACCCGCAGTGATGGCGTTGTCGATATTGCGATGCTCGAGTTTGCGATTCGTGAGGATCTTAATGAGAGCGCGACTCGCGGGATGTGTGTCCTGAATCCGCTAAAAATTGTGCTTACCAATTTTGTGGCAGACAAGGTCGAAGAGATAATTGCGCCGGGGCACCCTTCGCGGGAAGATCTTGGTCAACGAGTGCTACCTTTTACTCATGAGTTGTTTATCGATGAGGCCGATTTTCGGGAGGAGGCTAATAAGAAGTATAAGAGGCTGGTGCTTGGCAAACGCGTTCGCCTTCGCAACGCCTATGTGATCGAGGCGGAAAGTGTGTTGCGCGACGAGGGGGGCAACGTTGTCGAGGTTCATGCTCGCGTGGTCCCCGATACGGTCGGCAAGGATCCCGCGGATGGTGTAAAGCCAAAGGGCGTTATTCAGTGGGTGTCTGCAGTCAAGGGTAGACGGGCTGAAGTGCGCATTTATGATCGTTTGTTCAATGACGAGACGCCTGATAAGGGCGACAGTAACTACCTGGAACACCTTAACCCCACTTCGCTTAGCGTCATAGAGAATGCCTGGATTGAGCCGGCCCTCGCTGAGGCAGTGCCGGAGCAATATTTTCAGTTTGAGCGTGAGGGTTATTTCGTAGCTGACCGTCACGACCATACGCCAGAAAAGCCGGTCTTTAACAAGACAATAGGTCTTCGCGATACCTGGGGGGAGGGGCGTTAGGGTCATGAACTTGAAGTTGCACAACACCTTGACGGGAGAGAAGGAGCTCTTCGAACCAATTGAGCCGGATACAGTGCGCATGTATGTCTGCGGACCTACGGTGTATAACCTTGCGCATATCGGTAACGCCAGGCCGGTAGTCGT
>CAJQQW010000276.1 GCA_905480565.1 uncultured Halioglobus sp.
CCTATTTTCTTCCGCGCAGCAGGCAGTGATTGATAGCGCGGGCGATATTGCCGCATTTTGCTCTTCCACCGGCGATTGGCTGCCCCTGCTGTGCACCATGAACTGCACCGTTGCGACCGAGTTAACGCGCAATACGCTAAACCTGTCGTTGGAGGAAATGGAGGAGGCTGTAGCCGCAGCGCCGGTCGGCGCCGAGGGTGTTGTCACTCTGCCATTTTTTAACGGAGAGCGGACCCCAGATTTACCGCGGGGTAAGGGCTGTATACTGGGCCTGGACGATACCAATTACTCTGCGGGCAACCTGCTTCGGTCGGCGATGGAGAGCGCGGTATACGGTTTGCGTTACGGGCTAGATGCCTTTAATCGAAATCATTGTGGCGTTGACAGTTTGCGCCTGACTGGGGGAGGGTCGAGCAGTGCAGTCTGGCGTCAAATGGTCGCAGATGTCTTTAATCTGCCGGTCACAGTGCAGACCTGCGACGAAGGTGCTGCACTGGGTGCTGCGCTGCAAGCCGCATGGGTAGACACCGGGGACGGTTTAGTGGATCTGCTCGATGCGCAGCTGAGCGTGGACGAGCCCCGTTGTTGTCTGCCATCCCCACAACGGACACTAGCGTATAACGAGCACTACGATAGCTATCGCCGCCACGCAGAGGTGGCTATGCATTTGTACAAGTAACGCGAAAGGGATCGAACTCATGACACGACAATTGTTTATAGGCGATAAGGAATATTTTCGTGGAATCGGACGCATTCCCTATGAGGGCAGGGAATCTGACAACCCTATGGCTTTCAAATGCTACGAAGCGCAGCGGATGATCGGTGACAAGACCATGGAGCAGCACTTGCGTTTTGCTGTCTGTTACTGGCATACATTTTGTGGAGCGGGGGCTGATCCATTCGGCGTCAACACCCAGGTTTTCCCTTGGGATGCGCCCGCTGATCCCGTTGATGCGGCACGTGCGCGTATGGACGCAGCCTTTGAGTTTTTTACTAAATTGGGAGTTCCTTACTACTGTTTTCACGATCGCGATATGGCACCAGAAGGAAACACCGTCGCAGAGTCAGAAGCCCGCTTATCTACTATGGTAGAGCTGGCCCGTGAGCGGCAGGACGCGACGGGAATGAAGCTGCTGTGGGGCACTGCTAACCTGTTCGAGCACCCGCGCTATATGAACGGGGCAGCGACCAATCCGGATTTTGCCGTAGTAACCCACGCGGCAGCTCAGGTAAAGGCGGCTCTTGATGCCACGGTTGCTTTGGGCGGCGAAAACTACGTATTCTGGGGTGGCCGCGAAGGCTATTTCAGTTTATTAAATACTGATACACAACGCGAGCTGGACCACCTCGCACGTTTCTTGGAGGCCGCCAGGGATTACGCACGCGGGATTGGATTTACCGGAACTTTTCTGGTTGAGCCAAAGCCGATGGAGCCTGCCAAGCATCAGTACGATTTTGATGCACAGACGGTGATCGGTTTTTTACGCCACTACGGATTGGCAGGAGATTTCAAGGTCAATGTAGAAGCTAACCATGCAACTCTGGCAGGACACAGTTTTTCTCACGAGTTACAGATGTGCACGGATGCTGGACTGCTTGGCAGTATCGATGCGAACCGGGGTGATCCGCAAAATGGCTGGGATACAGATCAGTTTCCGTCTGATCTATATGACGCTGTGCATGCGATGCTGGTCGTGCTTGCAGACGGCGGCCTTACTCGAGGTGGCTTGAACTTTGATGCCAAAGTCCGGCGTGAAAGTGTTGACCTTGAGGATATTTTTATCGCGCATATCGGCGGCATGGATACGTTTGCCCGTGCCTTGCAGGTCGCCACGCGCTTGTTGGAGAGTAGCGCCATGCCAGACCACAAAGCCGGGCGCTATGCCAGTTTTGACAGCGGCGATGGCGCCGCTTTTGAACGGGGCGAGCTTGATCTGCTTACTCTGCGAGACCTGGCAGCGGCAGGAGGTGAGCCCGACCTCACCAGCGGTAAGCAGGAGTGGTATGAAAACCTTGTGAACCAGTATTTGTAACAGTACGCGGAGAGCGTAAGTGATTGCAGTCTCAGGAGAATATAAACATGTCGAAAATAAGAATGGGCATGGTCGGCGGCGGCGAGGGCGCGTTTATTGGTGCGGTTCATCGTATGGCGGCTGCGCTCGACGGCGAAATTGAACTCGTCTGTGGCGCGTTTAGTAGCGACGCGCAACGGTCAGTCCGCTCTGGGGTGGCCTTGCATCTGCCTCCGCAGCGGGTGTACAGCGATTACCAGAGTATGATGAATAGTGAAAAACAGTTACCGGTGCGGGAGCGGATGCAGTTTGTCTCGATCGTCACGCCAAATCATTTACACGCCCCGGTTGCAACCGCAGCGTTGCATGCGGGCTTTCATGTCATGTCGGATAAACCAGCTACCTTTGATTTAAATGAAGCGGTCGCACTGCGTGCGCTGGTGCGCGAGTCAGGCCTGTTATACGGACTCACACATACCTACACCGGCTATCCACTTGTGAAGGAAGCGCGCGAACGGGTTGCTGCGGGTGAACTGGGCACCATTCGCAAGGTGGTCGTTGAATATCCTCAAGGCTGGCTGGCTGACCGACAGGAAGATACGGACAACAAGCAGGCAGCTTGGCGACTCGACCCGACTCAGGCCGGAGTCAGCAGTTGCATGGGTGATATCGGCGTGCATGCGGCGAATCTTGCCGAGTACGTTACAGGGCTAACGATCAGTGAAATGTGCTCCGACCTCACTGCTTTTGTTGAGGGGCGAAAGCTGGATGACGATGGCGCTGTGCTGCTGCGCTTCGATAACGGTGCGCGGGGCGTGCTGCATGCAAGCCAGATCAGTGTTGGCGAGGAGAACGGCATCAGCGTGCGTGCGTACGGTGAGCATGGGGGGCTGGAATGGCGCCAGGAGGATCCCAACACACTTTGGCTCAAATGGCCCGACCGTCCGACGGAACGCTTGCGGACCGCGGGGAGCTATCTCGGCCCACGGGCTACTGCTAGTGCGCGCACGCCCATGGGACACCCTGAGGGTTATATTGAAGCCTTTGCCAACCTCTACCGGTCTTTTGCGCAGCAGATTCAGGCAAGGGAGTCTGGAGATTCGCCCGATGCTGCGGCGCTGGATTGTCCGGGTATTGAGGAGGCGGTCCGTGGTATGCAGTTTATTGAGTTGG
>CAJQQW010000277.1 GCA_905480565.1 uncultured Halioglobus sp.
GATCCGTGTTTCTTCGACCAAGAGGTTGCGAAAGAGGTCGGCAGGCCGGTGCGTTTTTTGATCTCACAAAGAATATCTGCCTTCTCCACGTCCTCGCGCAACGCGCCAAAGTTTGAATCAGCGAGCCAGATATTTTTGATGCCCGCGTCGACGATCCGGTTCCAGTCGCGTTTCACGCGTGCGGGTGACACAGATAGCATCTTGGTGCCGATGGCCCCGGTACCCCACTCGCAAAAAGCGCATTTATAGGGGCAGCCACGGCTGGTCTCATAAGAGATACACTCATAGGGCTCACCATTGCCGTCGAGCAGGCTAATAGCATCGAGTGCGGAGGGCAGACTATCCAGATCGGTTTGGCGCGGTCTTGCCGCAGTCATTATTAACTCGCCATCGTTTACATAGGCCAGCCCGGCAATGTCTGGCCACTGGGAGCGGCAAGGGGTATCGATCAATTCGGTCAGTGTCTCCTCACCCTCGCCCATAACGACCAGGTCCAAGGCCTCGGAAAACAGGTAATCCGCGGCTTTCTGCACGTGCGGTCCCCCCGCCACGATTAGGATGCGCGGACAAAGCGCTTTTATCGCCCGCATCACGTCGAGAAATTCCGCTGCGTTCCAGGTGTAGACAGAAAAGCCCATTATCGGCTGCAGGCCCTCTTCAAGAGCCTTGTTGGCGATAGCCAGTTGTTGTTCTTTCCATTCGGTTAGCCAGGCTTCAATACGCTCCGGCTCGTTTACGAAGTGCACCAGCTGTATATCTGTTTGGTTAGGCTGCTTGCCATGGACCTGATAGTACGCCTTGAGGCCGCCGGTGGTCATGGGCGCGGCAGGAAAGGTGTCTGAATCCAGGGACAGCAGCCAGATGGGCTGTTGCATAATATTAGTTCCGCAAAGGCGTTAGTGGCGCATTATCCTAAACAGCGAGGCGATTGTCAGTCTGTATTTCTCTACCCTAGGCACTTTTACACCGCGATGGTCCGGCGCTCGGGGCCTCAAGCTGCTGACGGGACTATGAAAGGCGATCCCTGAAGTCCGCGTAATCGAATTCTCGCAGTATCTCCAATGCGTCGGTCCGTGAGTTCCACAGTGCTATGGCAGGGAGTCGAGTGCCGTTGAAAGTGGTGGTCTTTACCATGGTGTAGTGGGCCATATCTTCAAACAACAGCCGTTGCCCCACCTGCAGAGGTTGTTCAAAACTGTAGTCGCCGATTACGTCCCCTGCCAGACAAGTCAAGCCTCCGAGTCGGTAGCTGTGGCGGAGGGTGCCGCTGTCCCTTGCGCCGCGCACATTGGGGCGATACGGCATTTCCAATATATCAGGCATGTGGCAGGTGGCGGAGCAATCGAGAATGGCCTGGTCAATCTCGTTATAGCTCAGGTCAAGCACCTCGCTGACCAATACCCCGGTGCCGATAGCGACGGCTTCGCCGGGTTCAAGGTAAACCCGCACACCGTATTTTTCGGAAAACTGACGGATGCAGTCGGCAAGTGCGTCGACCTGATAGTCGTCGCGTGTAATATGATGTCCGCCACCGAAGTTAATCCAGTCCATACGCTCAAGCAGGTGGCCAAACCTGTCTTCAACAGCCTCTAATGTTCGCTGCAGAGGAGGAAAACCCTGTTCGCACAGTGTATGAAAGTGTAAGCCGCTGATATCCGTCAGCGCGTGCTCATCCAGCTGTGTAATCGGGATGCCCAGTCGCGAGCCCGGTGTGCAGGGGTCGTAAATTGGAAAAGAGACCTCTGAGTGCTCTGGATTGATGCGCAGGCCGAATCGCAGCTCGGGGCGTTGCTCGCGCGCCTGCAGGCATAGCGGACGAAATCGCAGCCATTGCTCGCAGCTGTTAAACACCACGTGGTCGGCAATCCCCAGAATATCGATAAGATCGCTTTGACTAAAGGCGGCGCTGAAAACATGCACTTCGCCTCCATAATGTTCTCTGCCCAGGCGAGCCTCGAACAAGCCACTGGCGCAGGTGCCACCCAGATAGCGGGTAAATAGCGGCGCTATTTTCCAAAGAGCGAAAGCCTTCAGGGCCGCTAGAACCGTTGCACCACTGGCGTCTGCCAGATCCGAGAGTATTTTCAGGTTGCGCTCCACGGCGATTTCGTCCACGACGAAACAGGGCGAGGGAAGCCTGGCAAGATCCAGTGTGTCGAAGTCAGTGAACTGCATTCGTGGCCTGGTGCTCCTCGGGATCCAGTTGAAATGCTGGATTCAGCTCTGTCACTTTCCAGGGCAAGCCATAGCGTGTCAAATCCGCCATAAACGGATCCGGGTCGTACTGTTCTGCATTCCAGACACCTGGCTGGCGCCACTGCCCCTCCAAAATCAGCTTGGCGCCAATCATGGCGGGAACACCAGTAGCGTAGGAGACTGCCTGTGACTGTACCTCGCGAAAACAGGCCTGGTGATCGCAGATACTGTAGATATGAATCAACCTCTCCTTGCCATCTTTTACGCCCCGCACCAGGCAGCCAATACAGGTTTTTCCCTGAGTGTGCGGACCCAGCGCTGCGGGGTCTGGAAGCAACTGTGCGAGAAACTGGATCGGCACGATGGAATGGCCCTGATAGTCTACCGGTTCGATGCCGGTCATGCCGACGTTTTTCAGAACTGTCAGATGTTGCAGATAAGCGTCTGAAAAACTCATCCAGAACTGCGCGCGCTGCAGGCTGGGGAAGTGTTTACTCAGTGACTCGAGTTCCTCGTGATACATACGATAAATTGGATAGGTGCCCACGTCTTCAGGGCAGGTGTAGTGGGCGCGCATAGATAGGGGTGGTGTGGTCACGAACTCGCCATTCTCCCAATGCCGACATTGCGCGCTGACCTCGCGAATATTGATTTCAGGATTGAAGTTGGTTGCGAAAGGGTAACCGTGATTGCCGCCGTTTACATCGATAATATCCAGTTGTTGAATCTCGTCGAAATAGTGTTTAGCGATATAGGCAGTAAAGACATTGGTAGCGCCAGGATCAAAGCCGCTGCCCAGCAATGCGGTCAGCCCTGCGTCGACGAAACGCTGGTGATAATCCCACTGCCAGTGATACTCGAAGCGGGCTGTTTCGGGCGGTTCGTAATTGGCGGTGTCAAGATAGTGTACTCCCGTCTTGAGACACGCTTCCATAATGCTAAGGTCTTGGTAAGGCAGAGCTACGTTAATGACCAGCTCAGGCTGCTCTTGCTGCAACAGACTAACCAGTTGTGGCACGCTGTCTGCGTCTACTTGCGCTGTGCGCACAGGCTTATCGAGTTGCTCCGCGATACGCTTGCACTTCGACTCCGAGCGGCTGGCCAGCACTACATCTCCGAATAATTCCGGCAGCTGGCAGCACTTGTGTGCCACCACGCTACCGACACCCCCGGCACCGATGATGACAACCCTATGCATAACATCCTTTCTCTCGGGCTTTCACCCCTGTGGGAACTTGTGAAAGGCGTGGCCCTTGAGGCGAGTTTTGCATGCCTGCAGTGCGGTCGATGCTGGCTTTTGCCATGAATATGCGGGCCTCTCGTGATGCTCTCTCGTCTGTTGCAGACACCGGAGTCGATAAAGAATAAAGACTTGCAGCGGACGAGGCAAAATTAAATTTTTGCGCTCACATTATGTATAAAGCTCGTTCTCCCTCGCCATACGCGCGGTTCGCGTGACAGGCCCCGAAAGCTCTGATATAAGTTGATGTCATCCGGGGAGTGTCGGGCTATGGCGATGATCAGGGCATTTTTGTTTGTTTCGTTATTGCTGCCGTTCTGCGTCAGCGCGACAGACTTTCCGCGGCCTGTGGCTCTGGAGCCTGCGGTGGACTTCTGGGTGAAGGTCTACACTGAGGTGTCCACCAGTCAGGGGTATGTGCACGACGATGAAAATCTCGCCATCATTTACCAGACGCTGGATGTGCCGGCAGACCGCAGGGCGCGGGAGAGGCGAGTCCGAGGTGTGCGCGATGAGGTGGAGGCCTCCCTCAAGGCCCTTGGTCAGGGTAAGCGCCGTGACCTGACACCCATGGAGACTCTGGTGTTGGCAGCTTGGCCTGCCGACACGCCGTCTGATGAGTTTACGCGTGCCGCGCACCGGGTGCGCTTCCAGCTAGGACAGTCTGATCGCTTCCGGTCGGGCCTGGCCCGCTCGGGGCAGTGGAAGCCCCATATCCGTGGCGTGCTTGAGCGCCACGAGTTGCCGCCGGAGCTGGTGGTGCTTCCCCACGTCGAATCCTCGTTCAATGCGACCGCCCGGTCCAAGGCGGCCGCAGCGGGTATGTGGCAATTCATGCCATCTACGGCGCGGCGCTTTATGCGCGTCGACCACGTTGTCGATGCGCGTATGGATCCATTTTTCGCCACTGATGGCGCGGCCAGGCTGCTCAAGGCAAATTACGAGCTGACCGGCACCTGGCCACTGGCACTCACCGGCTACAACCATGGTGCAAACGGCATGATGCGGGCAGCGCAGACGGTAGGAACGACCGATATTGACGTTATTGTTAAACACTATAAAGGCAGGGCATTTGGGTTTGCTTCGCGCAATTTCTACGCGTCGTTTCTCGCGGCATTGCAGGTCGATAGCGGCGCAGAGGAGTATTTTCCCGGTGTAGTGATGGTTGAACCCGTGCTCTATGATGCCACGGAGCCTGCCGATTTTATCTCCGCGTCGCATTTTGCGGACGCACTGGGGATTAGCCTAGAGGAACTCCGACAGCACAACCCGGCATTGATGGACCCGGTCTGGTCGGGTGATAAATACATTCCGGCGGGCTTTGAGGTGCGTGTGCCAGAAGGCCAGATTGATCGCTCCATGGATGAAGCACTGGCTTCACTGTCAATTGTATCGCGCTACAATCAACAGAAGCCCGATCGTATTCACCGTATCGTGCAGGGAGATAGCTTGTCCGGCATTGCCCAGCAGCATAAGACTACAGTGTCTAGATTGATGACGCTCAACGGTCTGCGTAGTCACCGCATTCGGGCGGGGCAGACCCTGATACTGCCGGGTAGCGCGCAATCACAGAGTCTCTCCGCGGACCACATAGCGATGACTCGTGCCCGCCTGCAAAACGCACCGCTGGAGTATGTTATCCAGCAGGGCGATTCCCTGTGGAGCATCGCCCGCCGATTCAATGTTTCAACGCAGGAACTGGTTGTCTGGAATGACCTCTCCAGCAAGGCCCATCTACAACCCGGCCAGAAGCTGAAAATTGCGACGTCTGGCTAGTGCAAAGCCGGGGTTGCTGTTTTATTGTCGGGTATGCACTTCACGAAGATGATAATCGATGAACCCTGACCAGCAGGGCGACAACGCCTATATTTCGAAAGGTGAGTTTCGCACATCGTCACGGGCCGTGCGCCCCCGGGATGCAGCCACCCTCATCATCGTGCGCAGGGACGGTGCGCAGACACGTGTGCTGATGGGTAAGCGTGCAGCTACTCATAAATTCATGCCGAATAAGTTCGTTTTTCCCGGTGGCAAGGTCGATCGAGCGGATGCTCGTATTCGGCCCCCGCTGGATCTGCATCCGGATGTATTGCGGCGCCTTAGCGCAGATTGTTCGGAAAGCCGCGCGCGTGCGCTTGCGCTGGCTGCAATACGCGAGACATACGAGGAAGCAGGCCTGATCATCGGTGAGCGCGAATCGGTAACCATTCGCTCGCGCTCGCCCCAGTGGGCGGATTTCTTGAAGCATGGCATCAACCCGCGCCTGGATGGACTGCACCTGATTGCCAGAGCGATCACTCCGCCTTATCGCAACCGACGCTTTGACGCACGATTTTTTATGGTGGATGCGGAGCACATTCAGGGTGATATTCATGAGCGCCCTGAAGGGTCAGGAGAGCTGCTTGATCTTCACTGGATTGAGCTTGCTGAGGCCAAACTCATAGAACAGTTACCCCATATAACCCGGACGGTGCTAAAGGCGTTGGAGCAGCGCCTGCAGGCAGGCGCGGGCTACGCTGCGCCGGGCCCATTCGTATACCAGCGTTACGGTAAACCCGTGGTGGGCGATATTTAGCCCCGTTCCCGCCGGTTGCCTTGCGGCAGTCGCTTATCATCTTGCCGTCGCGGACGTCGCGCATGCAGCATAAACCTGATGCAGGCAAGTGGTGCGATTAGACAGCCAAGAGAGACCATCCATTTAAACAAGGCGGCATTTCTCAAGGTCGTGTAGCCAAATAATGCAAGCTCCCGCATGTCGATCATGATCTGAAGCGAGCTGTAAATGTATGACGTCAGTACAAAACTGAAAAACAACAAGCAACACGTGATGATAAAAACCTGCTGATTGGACAATAGGCTTCCCACACGTTGCGCGGTGATCAGGTAGCTGCCAAGTACTGCTAACTGCAAGGCGAGAAGCAGGATAACATTGCTTCCCCACGCGCTCAGTACTCCATAAAGCTGTATCTCCGGTTCGCTCATAGCTTGAATATCCTTGCCGTCATTAAACTAGAATAGACCAGATTTTGGCTTATGGCTGTTTACTTTTTACTTTCGGCGCTTTCCTTTTCAAACTCTGCGATAGCTTCTTCTACAGGTCCAAGCATCGAGGCGGCGCGGGGATAGCCGGCATATTGTGCGATAAAGAGCAGAAACTCTCGTGCTTCCTCGGGGTTGATCTCGCCGCGTTTGAGGGATGCCTTAATCTGAATTTTGAAGGTGGTGGGCTCCCCTTTTTCCGCAATAATGCCTAACAGCAGTATGCGCTTGTCACGCATGGACAGCGTTTCGCGGGTCCACAGTTCGGCAAACAATTGTTTAAGCATTACGTCGGTGAAGGCGTAGCCTTCGGGCGGTACAACCACATCACCGGCGTAGACATCCATTATTTTTTCTTCGCCCAGTGCGCGGCGTTCCTCGTCATTCATAGTGAACCTCCAGGTTACAGTGTAAGCGCAGGTCGTCGGGCCCTAGTCTAGAGTTCCGAAGATCTTGTCGTAAAAAAGTGTGATTGTCGCGTAGTTGCCCTTGTGCATATTTTCATGATGCACATGGTGCTTGGCCACAATCCAGTTCAGTGTTTTGAAGGGGAAGCGTGGCACATCGAAGTAAACATGATTGATCTGG
>CAJQQW010000278.1 GCA_905480565.1 uncultured Halioglobus sp.
CCCCGCTTCTTACCTACGAGCAGTTTTGTGCGGAGCCCAAGTTACTGGCGCATAAACTTCAACTGGATCACCGCATCGTTAGCACCATCCAGTTTGACGCTTCAGTCAAGGTCAAAGACTACGCGCCGCAGCAGATTGTAAACCAAAACCCGCGGCAAATTAGCCTCCTGTCCCCCGGCGAAATAGAAGCAATTAGTCGCCAGCTAAGCACGGAATTGGGTCTGCTGGACTTCTACGGTTATCAACTTCTAGGCCCCTCCAAGGGTAGCGAAAAAAGCAAGGAATCGTCGGAAAATGCAATTTCTCGTCAGTGAAAAGTACCGATTCTTACTGGGATGGTCGGCAAAATGCGGGTGTTCAAGCATCAAGAAATGGTTTGTAGACATCCACGATATCACGGCACCGGCCGACGGGGATTTTCACAAATTTATTGGCTACGGTGACACCGAGTATTCCTACGTCGATTGGCGAGATCCTGAGCGCTATCGAGACTATAAAAAATTCCTCGTGGTGCGCAACCCCTACAAGCGACTAGTCAGTGGATTTATCAATAAATATGTGGGGGAAAAATTCGCTAACGATGAGTGGGACAATTTCTCAGAGTTCGTCCGGGTGCTCGCCAATGACCCGCTATTAGAAAAAATTAATAAGCATCACTTTGCTCCACAGTTTAGCGAAGCTTATGCTGATTTCGCTGCAAACTATAGTTTTGATCGAATAATCAAGCTCGAAAATCTTAGAGAGGGCCTAAATGAAATATCTACACTGACCGGCGCACCTCATGTAAATGTGGGATTGAACAACGTCTCTATGCACCTTTCGAACTACCCTTCTGAAAAGCAGGTCAGCAAGTGGAGCATTGCAGAGCTCGTGCGAAATAAGTCTGCACTCCCTCCTAGGGATGATTTCTACGACTTTGAGCTGGTTCAATTGACTGAGAAGATCTATAAACCGGACTTTGAAAATTTATTGAAACTGGGCATACACTATCTCCGGCCAGCCATAGACACGCCCACGCCGAATGTTACTCAAAGCGAATCTCCGCCTGCATCCTGGATAAATTCAGAATCAAATCTTCCCAAAGTGAGTGTCGTTATACCGGTGTACAATACCGCAGAGTTCTTGCCCGAATGTCTTGGTAGTGTACTCAATCAAACACTGGTCGACATTGAAATCATTATCGTTGATGACTGCTCCTCCGATAATAGCCGTGATGTGATGAGTGAATATCGGCGCAAGGACCGAAGGATCAAGACCTTTGCACACGAAACCAATCAAGGGCTCCCGGTCACCCGAAATACCGGCATGGAAAAAGCTCGGGGTGAATACCTGGTTCATCTTGACAGCGACGACTTCTGGGTTGAAGAGCGAATGCTGGAACAACTCTATACCCTCGCGCGACTCCGCGATAGCGAAATAATCAAATTTGGCGGCCGCACTTATGAGAATGGGGCTTACGGTGAACATCTTGCACGGATAAAACCCGTTTACTCAACTTCATTCCTCGATGAACCTTCTCTCTGGCATTTCAGCTCTACATTTCTCTATTTTTTCAACCGCTCCTTCATTGAGGAAAATGGTATACGCTGCAAGCCAGGCATAAGCATCGGTGAAGATCAAATTTTTCTTGCTTCAGCTCTAACCGCGGCCAAGAAAATTTCTACTGTCGAACAGGCTTTCTATGCTTATCGGGTAAATTCCCAGAGCTTAATGAGACGAAGATGGACCTCCTTGCAATTTCGGGAAGACTTGGAGCACACGAAAGTTGTTACGGACATACTGGAACCATTTCCCGAGGTTAGATTACATTACGCGAACATAAGGATTCGGTACTGGCTCCGCCAAGTTTTCCCCCGCGCCTTTGAAGATCTGGACAAAACCAGTCGCCTAGAGTTTTTCTGCAATGCAGTCGAGCTCGTGCGGCAATTTGATCGATCTAATCCGAAACTCGGAGAAAAGCTCGCGCCTCGTGAACTGCGCCTGCTTGAGATGCTCTGCCAGCACGATAACATTTTTCTGGAAGAACATTTTCGGGAGGAGGTCAATCCCCGATTTAGCAAGTTCTGCGCCACCAACATGACTCGCTGGCCGCCCTACAGCCTCAAGCAACAACATGCGGGGAGTACTCACAACACAATCTCAGGAACTCTATATATTCATGCAGGTACGCATAAAACGGGGTCAACCGCTGTACAAGATTTTTTCTATGAAAATAGGGCGAAGCTAGCGGAAGATGATATCCACTACTGCCATGGCGCCGGCATGTGGGGGCCTAACGCACATCTTTTGCCGATTTCACTTGTCGACCCTGATCTTCATCTACTTGGGTGGCCACGCCTTGACCCTGAACGGATCTGGCACAACATTATGGCCGACTATCACGCAAGTGGTTGCACGAACTTACTGCTCTCGTCAGAGTTTTTCACTCCTGAGTACCTGGAAACCGAGCTGCCGAATCTCTATAACCTTAAAGCCTTGCTAGGCGAAAACACCGTACGTTTCATTTTCTACGTACGGCCACAAGACGAGCGACTGAATTCAGGCTACGCTCAATTGGTCCGCTCAGGCGTGCGTGCTTTACAACAGCCTTTTGACGAGTACATTAAGGCGTCTCTTAAGTCCCACGACTACGCATGGTTATTACAAGAGTACGAAAAAGTCTTCGGCCGGGATAGCTTGTTGGTGAACCGCTATCACCGGGACGACTTCAGGAACGGCGATGTCTGTCATGATATAGTTCGTGTCCTGGGGCTTGATAGCACACAGTACCTAGCTGCAGAGACAGAGAGAAACGAAACCTGGCACAAGGATGTAGTCGCTTTCATTCAGAAAAGTAACGCGTTTCCTGGGAACCAGTTTTCCATCGGGCAAAAAGATCGATTTGGGCACTACGTCCGCGCTTGGTTTTCACCCAGAGAGCG
>CAJQQW010000279.1 GCA_905480565.1 uncultured Halioglobus sp.
GAGCATTAGCGCGATGCGAGACTGACCAGAATCCAGCCCTTCCATCGCTACCATGTTGGCGCTGAACAAACGTGTCACCTGCACAGGGTCAGGCGATGACCAACGGGCCTTGATGTAAGCTTCGCCCGCCCCGAGTGAGCCGCCGCTTAACACCTGCGCGTAAACGGCAGCGTCGTGAACGTGAATCTCTGCGTGCGGATGTGTCGGATCGTCGTGCTCCCCGAAGTGGTAACTCTGTGGGCCCTCGTGCATTGTCAAGGATCCAATCTCCAACTTGCCTAACAGCCGGAACAGGGTTTCCCTGGCGATTCTGTCAGTCACACGGGCCGGGGCTGTGTGCGGCATCCCGATGCTGGAAATGCGTCCATTGCTCATACTGTTGTCCTGCCTAGTCGATTTTCACGGGTGCGCGAAAACGGGAACACCCTTCAGATAAAGTTTCAGTGCCTGCCAGTAAATACCCCACAGAACCTTCAAGGTCATAAATGGGTATCGAGCCAGCAGACGGTTAAGATTGCATGCGGTGAAAGGAAGCGCCGATAAGGCCAAGGTGGCATCAAACACTTTCTCTCCCTGATGGTGATTGTCCATGTGCAGAATCAGCCTGTGATCCGGCGTGCTGCTGCGCCAATGATACTGCATCGCCATCGGATTGAAGGGCGACACATGCAATGTTTTGTCAAACTGGGTGTTTAGCCATTTGCCAGCGGCCGGCCCAGGCAACACATAGCTGTGCCGCTCATCCCAGGGGGTATTGGTGACCTCGGCTACAACCCATTCGAGAGTAGATTCGTCTTCATTGAAACAATAATAAACTGCAATCGGATTAATAATATGTCCAAAGTATCGCAGATTAGCCAGAAGGTAAATGTGCCCTTTATGTGTCGCGCCAGTCTCTTCGAATATGCGACGTTTCACTTCGTCCTCCAGCGCCACGGCTGGATCTCCCAGAAAGTCACTGCGCTTAAACCGCCCGAATGCTGGACGTGATTGGGACCAGAGCGGCATGTCCCTAAACAGCTCATCAACCTCGCTCAAACAGATGTAAGGCATGAACACTCTGTACTGAAATGCGTGCTGCTTTGGATGCGTGCGCCGGTGACGCAAAATCCCCTCGTAGAGACGTGATTTCAAGCAGCAGCCCTCTGGCTATCCTCTATCGAATTTACAACCCGCAGGGCACTCACTACACCATCCTCATGAAACCCATTATGCCAATATGCCCCGCAATACCATGTGTTGCTTACCCCATTTATCTCGCTCCACCGATGCTGGGCTGCGAGACTTTCGCGTGAAAACACCGGATGGTCATAAGTAAAATGCCCGAGAATACGATGCGGGTTAATCTCGTCGGTGTTATTCAGTGTCACACAAAATGTCTCCGGTGCATTAATGCCTTGCAATATATTCATGTTGTAGGTCACAACAGAGCGCTGCTCAGCCCCGCCAAGCATATAATTCCAGCTAGACCAGGTTTTACGGTTCTTGGGCAGCATTCGTGTATCCGTATGCAGAACCACATCGTTTGCCTGGTAGGGTATGGAGGAAAGCACCTCTGTCTCTGCCGCTGTAGGCTCTTCCAATAGCCTTAACGCCTGATCGGAATGTGTTGCTATCACCACCTGATCAAACTGTAAGGCTCGCCCATTTTGCAGCTGCAGTGTCACCCCAGCAGCAGAACGCTGCACCGACGCTATGGCCGTGTCGGTGTAGATGCGCTCCGAAAATCGTGCGCACAGCGGACCTAAATACTCACGGGAGCCACCGGTAATGACCCTCCACTGGGGCCGGTTCGCCACCGACAGTAAGCCATGATTTTTGAAAAATTGCAGGAAAAAAACCAAAGGGAAATCGAGAATCGTTGTCGCATCTGATGACCATATCGCAGACCCCATAGCTGCAAGGTACTGGCGAGTAAATTTCTCACCATAACCATGTCTCGCCAGATAACCACCTAACGTTTCTTTGTTGTCCAACACGCCAGAATCTAATTCCGCAACAGATTCTCTGTTGAACCTGAGTATGTCACGTACCATCTTGATGAAAGAAGCTGAAAAAAGGTTGCGGCGTTGTGCGAAGAGCGTGTTCAAGCTGGTGCCAGAATATTCCAACCCCGTGTCCGGGTCAGCAACACTGAAACCCATCTCCGTGGGGGCGCTGGCCACCCCTAGCTCTTCGAGCAGCGCGATAAAGTTTGGATAGGTCCAGTCATTAAAGACAATGAATCCGGTGTCTATCGCGTACCGCCTGGTGCCAAGTTCCACATCCATTGTGGCTGTGTGACCGCCAATTCGCTTATTCGCCTCAAACACAGACACGTCGTGGTGGGCGCTGAGGTAGTGCGCACTGGTCAATCCGGATATTCCTGATCCGATAACCGCAATTTTCATCGTCTATTACTCTCCCTGTCGCGAAACATCCGCACATCCTGCCAGTTTATATGTCAAATTACGCTTTTTCTCGATCCGCGGATCACACCATCAGAGCGCTCTGTGGCCGACTACTCCGGGATATCACTGCCGTCCAGGGCCTTTTCGCCGCCGCTCACTAAAAAAAGTAGATCAGAGTGATCCGAGTCTACTTATCCGCGTATACTAAAAAAACCGATCCGGAACTCAGAATGCGTCTTGTGGCCGAAACAACTGATAACGATTTAGACAACGCGGCAAACGACTCGCCTGTCAAGGGTGCCCGACGCACTGACGAGTGGAGCGAATGCATCACGTTGATCGCAAGGAATGAAGATAGGGCGGCCTTCACACGGCTGTTTCGCCATTTTGCTCCTCTTATGAAAGCTTTTGCACACTCCGGCTCCACGCTGTCTGCAAACCATGCCGATGAGCTGGTGCAGGAGGTCATGCTCAAGGTGTGGCAAAAAGCTGGCGCTTTCGATCCGTCCAAGGCCGCGGCCAGCACCTGGGTTTATACGATAGCCAGAAACTGCCGAACTGATCTGTATCGCCGCCTTAACAAGTTTGATACCTCGCTCACCGCAGAGGATATGGGCTATGAGGATGAAACGGAAGAAACTTTTCTGCTACTGCATCAGCAACGCAACAGAGAACGAATCAAGGCGCTTTTGGGCGACCTACCAAACGAGCAATCTCAAATTCTCGTGAAAGTCTACATGGAAGGTAAATCTCACTCAGAGGTTTCTGCAGAACTCGACATCCCACTGGGCACGGTTAAATCCCGTGTGCGGCTGGCCATTCAAAAACTCCAGATACAAATTGAAAGATAGAACTATGGCTAATTTTCATCCAGAAACAGATCTCTTAACGGAATACTCTGCAGGGTCGCTGCCCTTGGCACAAGCTGCGTGTATCTCAGTGCATATTCAGCATTGCGAGCATTGCCAGCAGCTCTCAAACCAACTGAGCGAGGTAGGTGCGGCACTTTTCGACAACCTCCAACCTCAGGCAGTTGGCGACGAGCTACTGAACAGCGTACTGGCCAGATTGGACGAGGAAGTTCCCCTTTCGTACGCCAAGCCGGAGGGTGATGGCAGCTCGACGCCGGCGATATTGCAGCGCCTGATAAGCGGCGATTTCTCTGATCTCAGCTGGAAAAAGTTAGGGTCGGCCCTGCGCATTAGCTACATCAGGACGGGCGACCCAAAGCATGAGTTTGCTCTGTATCATATAAAGGCAGGTGGGCGAATTCCCGAGCACACGCACCGAGGCACGGAAATGACGCTGGTACTTGAAGGTGGTTTTTCAGATGCCGACGGCACTTATCACAAGGGTGACTTCATTTTTAGGCGCCCGGAGGACGTGCATGCACCGACCGCTGTGCAATCCGAAGATTGTATCTGTCTGGCAGTGCTGGATGCGCCTTTGAAGTTTACAGGCTGGAAATTCCGCTGGATGAACCCGTTCCTCAGGCTAAAAGCAGCCTAAGCACCACTCACCTACTCGCTCACTGTATCCGGGCCTGGTTGCTGCCAGGTCCATTACGGCCTGGCAGCCGCTTCTCTTCAGTTCCACCACGCAGGCGATCTTGACAGTGGGCTCGTCATAATGATCCACCTGCCCGTTAGCGGCGTAACAATCCTAGATTACCAAGCCGGACAACGAGGAATTCCTCATGATTGAAAAAAACCTGGGTAACATCGAACGCGTACTGCGCCTTGCACTCGGTCTGATCTTCGCCGCGTGGACATTTTCTCAATACCCTCTCAACGGTGTAGAGTGGTTTGTCTCTCTCATTTCACTCTTCTTAATCCTCAATGGCATCTTCTCTCGATGCTACCTTTGGTATGTGCTTGACGTGAATACGAGTAGAAAGCTGCCGCGTCCTACCTCAACCTGTTAGCGTCGATGGAAAATTTTTTCAAGGCTATTTAACTAAACGCATTTTTCAAGCAGACAATGACCTTATGAGTAAATTCATCTCTCTTTTTCTTTTATCGTTCTCTGTGAACGCAGCCGCCACTTGTCCGGAATTTCTCAATCACAACCTGAGAAAGCTACATTCGCAGGACACCGTGAATCTTTGCGAGGTTGCGGCGGGCAAGCCCCTGTTGATCGTCAATACTGCTAGCCATTGCGGCTATACATCTCAGTTCACGGGTCTCGAACAGCTTCATGAAGCCTATAAGGATCGTGGCCTCGTGGTAGTTGGCTTCGCCAGCAATGATTTCCGCCAGGAAGCCAAGGACGAATCTGAGGCCGCCGCCATTTGTTATAAAAACTACGGCGTTACTTTCACCATGATGGCGCCCACAAGCGTTCGCGGGGACGGCGCCAACCCTGTGTTTGCTGAGCTCGCTCGCCAAAGCGATTCCCCGTCGTGGAATTTCAACAAATACCTGGTCGATAGCGACGGAGCGGTCATAGAGAGGTTCGGCAGTAATACCAAACCGCAAAGCGACACCTTAATTGCAGCGATCGAACAGGTCGTCACGCCTTGATCGCCGTGATACACGCCCCGCCACCTTATCTTCGCACCCCCAACACGCGAACCTCGGCAGACCTGTGAACACGGCCTCCACTTACGAAAAAAACCCTAATCCTCAGGGCAAAGGCCTTGTTCCTGTGCTGCAGGACCTGGCAATTCTAAAAACAGATATTCTTGACCCCAAGTCACCGGGCACATTCCTGAGAGATTACTGCCTCTCTTCTTTTGTCTTGTCTGCCTCTTTTGCCTTTAAACCCGTGGTAGGAAAAACTTACTATTTATATGCGAGCGATCCTGACTGGACACTCTCTCTTATTGCTCCGGGAGAGTGGTCTAGCGAAAAAGCAGACACTTTTCTTGCCGCCTGTCATCTGCGGTCTGATATGACTTGGGAATTACTGACCGATACTATGTCAGCAGACGACAGTGCTTCCCGTGATGCCTTACAACACTATATTCATACTTTTGTGAGCAATCTCGCCGCCCAGGACTCCATCAGCGGCAGCCTTCCACATTATGTGCGAGAATTACCTTACTATCGACGCTTGTTGATGTGTGCTCTGTCTTCATCGCTCAAACATTCCATCCCTTCGGCGGGTGACACCATGCAAGTGCTACTGCAAGATCCTGCTTGCTTATCGTTAGTCTCACCTCAATAGCACCCAACTCTCTCCACCCTCTCCCTGCCTTTTTCTCCCTCTGTCATTAAAATAAAAAAACCCTACGCAATCTGCATTGCGTAGGGTTACAACACGCCTTCTCAGGATTGGGGGG
>CAJQQW010000280.1 GCA_905480565.1 uncultured Halioglobus sp.
AAGAAGGCGCTTTAGGTCTCAGCGACGAGAACACCAAATTAATCGACCTCAAAGGAAAGGCACTTTTACCCGGTTTTGTAGATCCTCATAGCCACGTTAATGGCGTCGGACTGCAGGCTATGGTCGCCAACGTGCTGCCGCCGCCTGATGGGCAGGCGAAGACAGTGGATGATTTGGTCAGCCTGCTCTCCGACGCTAAATCTGATCCTAGATACGCGCCCTTCATCGAAAGTACCGGTATTATCATGGGATTTGGCTTCGATGACGCAGAACTCGACCGCTACCCGCTTGCCTCGGATCTAGACAAAGTGAGCAAGGACAAACCGGTTATCATTATCCATACCTCGGGGCACCTCAGCGTCATTAACAGCGTCGCAATGTCGATGTTTGGCATCACCCCCGAGAGTAAAAATCCGCAAGGCGGCGTCATCCGGCGCAAACCCGGCTCTATGGAACCGGACGGCGTCCTGGAAGAAAATGCACACTTCAATGTGTTGTTTGCAATGATGAGTCAATTTGACGAACAGCTGCAGGATGAAATGCTGGAGGCGGGACAGCGATTTTATGCGCGCTATGGCTACACCACAGTGCAGGAGGGCCGTTCCAGCCAGCAAGCCTATGACACCATGGTACGCGCGGCCCAGAGGAACGCGCTTCTGCTGGACCTCGTCGCGTACGCCGATTTCGTTTCAAGTCCTGAAATTATGACTTCCCCGTTTCTGAGCAGAAAATATTATAATCGCTTTCGTGTTGGCGGCACAAAACTCAACTTCGATGGTTCGCCTCAGGGAAAAACAGCCTGGCTCTCAGAACCTTACTTCAAGCCGCCAGAAGGCCAGCCCGAGACATATCTCGGGTATCCAACGTTCACCGACGAGCAGGCCAACAAGCTCATGGAAACTGCTTTTGAAAACAATTGGCAGGTACTGACACACGCCAATGGTGACGCCGCGATTGAGCAATTTATAGGAGCGGTAGACGCGGCCACTGAAAAGCATGGCAAATCTGACAGGCGCACCGTGCTCATTCATGGCCAGACTATTCGGCAGGACCAGATTGACCGCCTCAAGGATCTGGATATTTTTCCCTCACTCTATCCGATGCATACATTTTATTGGGGCGACTGGCATGCTGATTCCGTACTGGGTCAACCAAGAGCTGATTTCATATCACCCACTCAGGCTATTCTCGACGCAGGGCTTGTTTTCAGTACTCATCACGATGCTCCGGTTGCACTTCCAAGCTCCTTCAGGGTGCTGGACGCCACTGTGAATAGAACGACGCGAAGCAAAAAGATTCTTGGCGAGGACCAGCGAGTTGACCCCTACACTGCGCTTCGGGCAATGACGGTTTGGCCTGCGCATCAGTACTTCGAAGAGGACACCAAGGGTAGTCTTGAAACAGGTAAACAGGCAGATTTTGTGATTCTTAATGCTAATCCATTGAAAGTACCCCGCGCCGAACTTATTGATCTCGTGGTTGATCAGACTATCAGTCGCGGAGAGCCTGTCTACCAGCTGAATTAGGGGCTACCTGGCAAACGGCTTTTACTGTATCGCCTCTTCTACGCGCATCGGTCTGAAGCAAGCGCGCTGAGTAATGGCGCTTGATCCCGGATCAAGAAGGGGTATTTTTCTGGTCTTGACTGCGCAGTGTAACTGCTGACTTTCTCAAAACATCAATCTGTCTTCATGAGCTGCGTGCCACAGTAAAGAGATTAACGACGTAAAAACGGTACAAAAATCGAAGTTGGCCTGGAGTACTGTCATGCAGCATTACTCCATCTTTGTAGGAAGTGTTTGGTCGCGGCCTGATATTTATCAGGCCTGTGAATGCTACTTTCGAGCTTGCACGTGTTTGGCAGATTGAAAGACCGTTCGGCCTCGAGCGTCCAGCATCAGGAGCAGCCCCTGCTCAATTTTCCACTCCACGACATCACTGACGGCCCCCAGAAAACGCCTCTCTTGCTCCTCTAACGAGCCAATGCAAAACCGCCGAGTCGTCACGAAATCAGACAGAGTGACCCGACCCCGGGAGGCCTCGTATTTACCCGTAAATTGATTGCAGCTGGCATTACCACTCAGCCTCCCATTCTCACCAAAAAGGAAATATGCAGGACTGCGATCAATGACCGGACGTTCATGAATATACTCAACATACCACGGATCATCAGATACATTTTGCTCGACAAGAGCCCCGTCATCAACGCTGCTCATGGTGCACGCGGCCGCAGCAAGTAAAATAGTGAGTGCCAGAAGCAAGTTGAAAAATGAAACCGTTTGTGAATACACCGTTATTCCTAAGTCAATACGCTAAACGCAGTGAGCGCTCATAAATCTCGCGATACATCTGTGGCCAACTTAGTTATCAGTATTAATCAACATCGAGACCAGCATGTCGGCGTGCGCCTCAACCATCCTCTCCTCACAGGGGTCTACCTGAAAGAGTTCCTGGCACTCAGAAGCGAATGAGAAGATTGTCGAGGTAGCACTAATCATTATGTAGTACCAATGAATGAACGCCTCTCTGTCAAGCCCCCGGGTTTCTTTGACCAGCTTTTCCATAGCCGCGGTTGCAGGACGAATATGGTTATCAATCATGTAGTGCATACGCCAGCTGTTTTGCGTTGCCTCCTGGCTCATCAAACGGCTAAGTTCAGGGTGCCGAGCATGAAAGTAGACGTAGAAACGTACTATGAATCCCAGTCGCTCGCTACTCGACATTTCCCTCAAAACCGCCAGCCTCTGATCAAACTCGGACTTCATCACACCATAGATGGCATCAACGACAGCTTTCCAGAGCGTTTCCTTATCGTTGAAGTGATAGGCCAACAAGTTACGTTTGACACCAGCGACAGTCTCAATCTCCCTCGCTGACACGCCCTCGAAACCCTGTCTGGAAAAAAGCTCTTTGCCTGCCTCTATAAGCTTGGAGCGCGTTATCTCAGCTCGCTCCTGAGTCCGGCGGACGCGTTTTTTAGGCACGGCAACGCGTTCTGACGGGGTATGCGTCATGATTGAACCCTTTTCCTTCCAGCAAGTGCGCCAGGCATGGTTATCCGCATTGGGTTGCCGCCGCTCAAAATATTTATCCTGCCATATAGTTGTTGACTATACAATTTTCAGGATTTATATTTGTCGTCAATCAAGTTTATAGGCGTTCTACACAGTAGACTGCATACGCATGCATGCTGGCACGCCGACGCCGCCAGTGGCTACCCATAACGCAGAGAATCAAACATGCATCGATCCGACCGCAGATTAAGCAAACAAATGTTCGTCGCTATCGCCGCCCTATGGACCGGTATTACCGGCGCACGCGCTGAAGCGGTTCTTGAAGAGGTGGTAGTAACCGCTAATAAGCGAGAATCCAATCTGATGGATACCGCAGCAGCTGTCAGTTCATTTGACGCCTCCACGCTAAACGAACTGGGCATTGATAATCAGTATGACCTCGCTGGCTATACACCCTCGCTAAATATCGCTCCCAGCAGGGTTGCCATCCGGGGCGTCGGTCGGCCCAATCTAGCACTGGGCTCTGACCCGGGGGTTGGCATTTACTGGGACGGGGTATACACCACAGAGACAGACCTATTCAACTTTTCTAATTTTCTGGATATCGAACGCATCGAGGTTGTGCGTGGTCCACAGGGCACCCTGTATGGGCGCAATTCGATTGGCGGCGCATTAAACCTCTACAGCATTCAGCCCAATACCGAGGAGTGGGGCGGCAAGGTCATTGGAGAGCTGGGCAATTATGACTACTGGGTTGCACAGGGCTTGGCCAGCGGACCAATTACTGAAAAACTGTCTGCGTTGGTTGCCTTGTCTCAAATCAAACGCGATGGATTCCAAAGAGATATCTATTCAGGCAACGAGTACGATGACCGCGATAATTTCTATGGCACGATTACACTGGCTCACCAAACTACCGACCGCTGGCACAATAGCATCAAAGCCAGCAGCGCTGACTCTAACTTTCATCAGGATGCTGGCTACATTCTTACTCCCTACAATACGGGTTTAGTGCAAGAAGTCTTCAACACCAGCCCGCCGGGAGAACAGCTTAACTTTGTTAGCACCTATCCGGGCAACAGCTTTGTCAATCCCAACCAGGGAATGACCGTCGAGAACCCCGCGCTGCAGGGCGATGCCGAGAGAGTTGCGGTAGACACCGTGCCCTCAACTGATAACGATCGGGATTCCTATGTCTTTATCAGCGAATTAGATATGGATAACTATTCGTTGAAATATACGGCGGGCTACTCAGAGTTCAGGTACAAGCGGATAAACGATGGTGATGTGACAAATGCTCGAGACTCCGGACTCGATTACAGCCAGATGCCACTATCAGCATTCGGCGGCGCAACAGTGGATCAATTTACCGGCTTTGCGCTGACTCCATCCATTGTCTCCGAGCCTTACAAACAGGCCGCGGATACGTGGTCACATGAGTTACAGCTCATCACCGCACTAGACGCCCCCTTCAACTATATTGCAGGCCTGTATTACTTCGACACCAAAGAGACACAGCGGCTATCCTACATAGAGAACAACAGCGAACTGGTGGCAAATTACGCTTTTCTCGGCAGCCTTGCAGGCCTGCCGACCGACCCTGACGGCGTTCTCTACAGCGGGGAGGGCAAACTGGAAACCACCTCTTACGCCGCCTATGGCCAGATAAACTGGGATTGGACAGCCAGCACAATGCTGACTTTCGGCCTGCGTTACTCCTATGATGAGAAGAAGGCACGAGACAGTACCTATGTCCAGTGGGTCATACCCGACAACGCCACAAATCCCACCACCGACCCCACCACGGTTAACAGAAACGATAAGGAAAACTGGGACAAGCCGACCTGGCGTCTAGGTATTGACCATATTCTCTCCGACGATCATTTCCTTTATGCCGTAGTGTCCTCAGGTTACCGGTCGGGGGGATACAACCTGCTCGCACCGAATGAGGACGCGGCCCTAGACACCGTAAATCCCGAAGAACTGATCTCATATGAAGTGGGGTATAAGGGTACTCTGCTTAATCAGCGGTTGAATCTTACGTCGGCGGTTTACTACTACGACTACGATGACCTGCAAGTACTGAACGTTCAAACCACCAATGGTGTAAGCGTAGCGACTTACGAGAACGCCGCAGACGCAACTGCCTGGGGTATTGAGAATGAAATCAGCGTCTTGCTTACAGACAATCTATTTCTGGGCGCAATGCACTCCTACAACAACTCTGAATACGGCGACTACAGCTCGATTGACAGCACCGCATGTAACCTTGGCCCCGAACGTACGGGCGATATATCCGACCCCCTTTGCACGACTGCACTTGATCTCAGTGGCAATGAGTTTCCTCTTTCGCCGGAACACAAGGCCTCCGCCTATCTAACATACCAGTGGAATCTCTTGACACTGGATTGGAGTGCAACCCTCGGGTACCAATACACTGGCAGTCAGCAACTTACCCCATTCAACAATAGCTTATACGACAAGTTGGATAGCTATGACCGTTGGGACTTACGCATGAATGTTGCTGATACAGAACTTAAATGGGAGATCACCGCCTTTATACAGAACATTACTGATGACCGAGAAGAGATATTCCGGCCACGACCAAGCCCTGTATCCGGGCTGGCTGCCTCTACGCTGAGCGATCCGCGGACCTATGGGCTAAAGCTCACTTATAACTTTTAGGGATCGACCAATGAAAATGCGGGGATCCAGGATTTTTAAGAGCCCGCTATGACAGTGTCGCCAGCGACTCGCTGTTAAAACTATTTATAGATTCTGTTCGTCCCTCGAGAACTTTATTGGGCCACTCAGGGTCTTGCAGCAGAGCGCGACCAACAGCGACCAAATCAAACTCGCCCTTCTCAAGCCGGGAGAGCAGATCATCAATCGCTCGGGTCTCACTCGATTCGTTCATCGCGATCGCACCGATGAAATCTGCGCTAAGCCCTACTGAACCGACAGTAATAGAGGTTTTTCCTGTGAGCTTTTTAGTCCAGCCAGCGAGATTCAAATCACTGCCGTCGAATTCCGACTCCCAATAACGCCGAGTTGAGCAGTGAAAGCCGTCAAGGCCCGCATCAACAAGCGGCTGCAGGAATAGTTCCAACTCTTGGGGTGTAGTCGCCAACTTTGCCTCGAAGTCTTGCTGTTTCCACTGGGAGTAACGCAAGATAATAGGGAAATCTGGTCCCGTAGCCGCTCTTGCAGCCCTGATAATTTCAGCCGCAAAGCGGCCACGATTATCCATGCTCCCGCCGAATGCATCTCTGCGCTCGTTCAGGCCTTCCCAGAAAAACTGGTCGATGAGATAGCCATGCGCGCCATGAATTTCGATGCCATCAAAACCAAGGCGCTGTGCATCCGCTGCCGCATCGGCAAAGCTGCCTATAACTCGATCAATATGTTCACCTGTCATTGGCTCGGAAACTTGCTTTCCAGGTACCTGCAACCCCGACGGACTGGCGCTGGGCGTGTCGGGATTATTCATTTTTGCGGGATTACGAGCACTTCCAACATGCCAGAGCTGTGGAAAAATCTTGCCGCCCTCGCCGTGCACCTCCTCGACGACTTTTTTCCAGCCTGCCAGTGCTTCTTCTCCATGAAAGGTCGGAATATTTTCTCCCATAGAGGCAACCGCATCATTAACCGTAGTTCCCTCGGTAACGATCAAACCGGTACCGCCCGCTGCTCGGCGCTTGTAATAAGCTGCGACGTCATCGTCCGGTACTCCGTGCGGGGAGAACTCACGAGTCATAGGAGCCATGACAATGCGATTTTCGAGTGTAAGCTTGTTCAGCGTATAGGCGCTAAAAAGACTGTCTAGCGGTTTGCTCATCATAAATCCTTGATCGTTTTTTCAAGTGTGGTAATACGTCACTGGGCACTATAATCGTTTCACAGCAAACGGGCGCAAGACGTACCAATTTCTCGCTGTTCGAGAGTGTAAACTATTTTTACCGTATTACTATATTGCATAGCTGGCTTGCGTCATTGCCGTCCGATCTTTTCCAAAACACGTGGCCGTGCATGATCCTGTTCTGCGACAGATAGCGCGGAGTCAAGAGAGCTCATGAAAACAGAACCAACGGGCCGTGACCGAGCGGCGTTTCTCAAACGCCGCGCTTTGGATTCACCAAAACTGCGCTATTTCGCCCTCTGAAGATTACATATTTAACGTTTATTCCACTAATGTTAATTGATTTGAAGATGATTTTTAACACGCCTGCCGGTCTCGAGGTAGCGGCATAGCAGCGGCACGATGGGCGTGATAAAGTCCCTGTACCCATATCTCTTACATGCATTTTCTATGTGAAGTGAGCAGCGTTATGAAATCAAGTTTCGACCAGTTCTGTATTAACGTCAGCGATCTCGATCGTTCCATTTACTTTTACGAGACTGTGCTTGGTTTCACAATCACTCATCGTATCGAGCAGCCCGGCGGAATGAACGTCACCGAAGTAATTTTTGAGGGTGACAGCGGTAACCGCCTGCAAATCGCCTGCCACCATGATCAGACCGGATCAATAGATCATGGCAATGCCTTGTGGAAATTTTACATCAGCACAGACGATTGCGAGGGCCTTTACAAACGCTGCATAGAGGCGGGGGCGGAGTCCATGGTAGAACCCAAGCGCCTTGATGCGTGGCCGGTGACCGCCGCCTTTGTCAAAGACCCGGATGGCTATCAGGTTGAACTTCTGGAACATCATGCCGAGACGCCACCCAATCAGTAGTGCCGCGCAAAAGCGCAAAGGCATTACCGGGAAGGCTCTGTTGTCATAAATTAATCCTTCTCCATGCAAGCAGAATGCAACACAGGTCTGCAGCTTACCATTTTTGCGTTTTGGTCTGCGCGCCTTCCTCGTCACGGTGATTCTCTGGCGCATCGAGGGCCGGGAATACCTCGGGCATCCGGTACGCAATTTGCGCTAAACTAGTCTCTCACGCCACTACAGTAGCTGCTACATGACCCAACACGAGTACGTCTTTGTCGCCATTTCCATTATTCTAGGCCTGGCGATAACCCGCTTGTTGCATACAATGGGGCTACTTATTCGCGCTCGTCGAAGAATTGTATTTCATTGGGCCACTGTTCTCTGGGCTATCTGCGTAATGGCCTATAGCTTGCAATTCTGGTGGGTTGGCTGGGAGTTACGTAATCTGGAGACATGGACTTTCAGCAGTTTTGTGTTGCTCACCGCTGGCTCTATTTTTGTTTATGGGGCGGCAGAGATGGCTCTGCCGCTGCCTGATGGCGATGACGAACCTGTTTTCTTAACGCACAGTGAGGGGTTGGGCCGCCTATCGGCACTGTCGATGCTGCTGTATTTCGGCGTCGGGCCGTATGTAAATATCCGGCTATTCGATAATGATATTATGACATCACTGGTATTGCCGGCCCTGGGCATGTTGCTGATGAGCCTTGTCATCCTTTTTCCCAAACTATTTCGGGTGATATCGATCTCTTTCGCGGCGTACACCGCAGTCATTCTGTATCTCACCGCCTGAAGCCAGATACGCGAGTATGGCGCCCGGGCACGCAGTCCAATCCAACTGCCACTGCAGTGCGTATTGTTAGCTTAACGCATTTTTAAGGAAACCATATGCCTACCATCGCCCGGCTGATCTTCCCTCTGCTACTTATTGCCTGCGTTGTTGGCTGTGGATCCGTATCAGTCACCGACTACCAAGATCTAAAACCAACGCTTGATCTGGAAACATTTTTTCGGGGAAAGCTGACAGCCCACGGCGTGGTTAAAGATCGCAGTGGCCGGGTTATTCGCACATTTAACGCCACTATCGACGCTAGCTGGGAAAATGGCGAGGGCGTACTGGATGAGCGTTTTGAGTTTAACGATGGTGAACTGGACCACCGTAAGTGGATACTGAAACCGACGGGAGAAAACCGTTACACCGGCACCGCTGGTGATGTTGTAGGGGCGGGTGTACTCGAGGTGGCCGGCAATAGCGTCTTCCTTGACTACACGCTCCGAATTCCTCTAGACGAAGACAGCATAGACGTTCACGTCGACGATCGTATGTACCTCGTTGCCCCGGGGGTGTTACTGAACGAATCGGAAATGCGAAAATTCGGCGTGCGGGTTGGCAGCATTTTGCTTGTCATTCTGCAGCCGGACACTCAACCCCCCACCGTAAGTGCAGCACCAAGTTAATTAACAACAGGCATACAGGATATACACTGACCTCAATACTCGATTTTCTACCGGCGCTCTTTCCTCATAAGCTCTATGCAGGCCTTTAAACACTGCTTTGACAAAGGCATGACGACGCTCATCATACAGTTGTGAGTGAATTATAGAGTTTTGCATCCCCCGATGTGTTGATTACAGCTTTGCAGACCCTGCTACCCCGCCCCCATCTGCAGGTGAACGCAACACCATACCGTTCAAAGCCTGCACATGTTCGCGTTGCAACCGCCTGGAGATAATGAATCGAGAAAACCAGTCGCCGCTCCCTAAATCATGCAACGGCCGGGGGACACCTTGTTAATGCGAGGTTAAATGTCGAAACTCCCGTAAAAAAGGCAATAGAATTGCGGGCTTTGTGCACACAGCCACATGCCTTGCTTTATCTCCATATCGCTTGCAGCGATGCGGGCAAACGTTGCTGCAAAAAATAACAAATTCGAGTGAACTGACAGATTGTTAATGTCCGCCTCATCCAGATGCAGGATCGGCAGGCAAGTCTGCACCAACTGCCGGGAACTCGGCAGCTAGCGCGGTTACGGCGGGGAAGATTGCGGGCAAAGCACTAAATTTAGTAGAAAATCCTCGTGTATTGATGCTGTCAGGAGCCCACCAAAATCTCGTAACGCCAGTTGCAGCTGGCGGCCTGGGCCGCTACCTTGGTCACAATGTACTTTGATATCGACTACTGGTGGCGGGTCGTACGCCACGTTTGGGGACTGAAAGGGTGGGACAAGCGCACCGGCATGCTGGTGCGCCTGCTTCTTTGGATACCTATCCGCACGGTTTTGCACAGCGCCTGCTTCGTGCTGGATTACCTGTTCTTTCCCAGGCTATGGACGCAACGAGTAGAGCGCCCCGTGTTCATCGTCGGGCACGCACGCAGTGGCACAACCCTTGTCCACCGCCTGATGGGTGCCGACGGAGAAAAATTTAGCTACTTTCTTTACTGGGAAATGTTCTTCCCATCATTGTTACAGAAAAAAGTGATACGCGGTGCTGGATGGCTGGACGCTCGCTTTTTATCTGGTTTTCTGAATCGCAAGCTCAAAGCCTGGGATGAAAGGACCTTTGGACCCTACCGCCACATGCACTACATGAGCCTATGGAATCCTGAGGAAGACTGTTTCGCCATGGCTGCCGCTTTCGTATCCCAACAATGGTCCCTCGATATACCGATGATGGACGTGGTGGACTTCTTTCACCTCGACGGCATGCCGGTCAAACGGCGCCGCTGGATGCACCACTACCGCGAACTGGTAAAGCGCCAGCTGCTCCTCAACGGAGGAGACAAGACCCACCTCTCTAAAAACCCCGTGATGAGCGGCTGGGTAGATTCTTTGATTGAGACGTTTCCGGACGCACGTATTGTTGTCATGATGCGCGATCCTGCTGAGTGCATACCCAGTTGCCTGAAACTGGTTCAGGTCACGTGGAGAGGCAAAGGCTGGCAGCCCGATGATTACGCCTTATCGCTTGATCTACTGACAGAAATTTCCTTCGAGCATTTCGAGAACCCGCGTCGAGTTCTATCCAGGCACGAGCAGACACCGCAAATTGTCGTGGACTATCGAAAACTTACCGCTGCCCCGCGCGAGACTGTTCATTCGATATATAAAGCCCTGAATCTTGATATGAATGAACCGTTAGATAGCTGGCTACTATCGCAGGCCGAGCAAGAAAAGAAACACCAGGGGAAATTTGAGTACAGCCTTGGAGAATTTTTTCTGCGCAGCGACGATATTTACTCAAGGCTAGAGATATTTTATCAACAGTACCAGTGGCCGGTATCAAATACGCAACAGGGAGACCACGTAAATGACTGAAAAGGATATTAACGCAGCAAAGAACGAACTCCGTAATGCCTTCGATCACATGATAGGCGAACTGCAAGCGGCACGGGACATTATTGACAGCCCCGACCACTTCGCCCCGGCCGCGACAGGTCGCGTCCTCGCGGAGGGATATCGCTATCTCGCAGGCTACCTTCATCACGGCATAGAGAGAGCCTTTCACGAGGATCCGCATTTTCCGGCCTTTCGCAATGCGCTATCGATTTTCAATAAGGCGACCATCGATAATGCGGACGCTATCTATTTTTATGCACCAATTGACGGACGCAGGCACTATCGAATCACGGCAACCATTGAAGATAGCCGGCACTGGCGCGGGCAGACACGCCTACATGGCAAGGCGGTCGCGCCACAGTATGTGATTTTTGAAACCAGCGACGGTGGCATCGCCGGTGATACCGGAGAACTCACAGAGCTGATACCGGGCACCAGGACAGGTTTCGGCACGTTGGACTCTTCCTCTATTGAGCTCGGGCCCAATGGCGAGTTTGAGCTCATACTCGGTCCTGACAAGCCTTCGGATTACAACGGTCATTTCATCTGTACAGAGAAGCCGCCAAGACAGGATTTGCCTGACGGCGAAACCCGCTACGCCACTTATATCAGCGGTAGACAGCTATTTCACGACTGGGAGTTCGAAGAGCCCATAGCCCTTACTATTACCCCGCTGGGCGATGTCGATCAATACCCGGCACCATTAACAGCTGAAAAAGTTGCAAGCCAGTTACATCGCATGGGCAGTATCATTCACGGCCAAATGCAATTCTGGCTACAATTTTACGATGTCGTTCTCAACTGCAACGGAGTGCACGAAAATATCAATAACAGCCCCTACTTTATGCCGGTCAACGCCTACAACACCCCCAATGCCGCGTCGACCGATACAGGGGGAGGCATGAGCACCAACATTTATGCCGGTGGCTTATTCGATCTGGCGGAGGATGAAGCACTCTATATCGAGGCACAGTATAGCGGCGAGCCCGTCTATACGAGCTTTCACCTTGGAAATCTCTGGGGCGAATCACCAGACTACGCCAACCATCAAAGCAGTCTGAATGGCTACCAAATGTATATGGGAAAAGATCTGGTACAGCGCTGGGTAGTGGCCCATCGCGATCCCGGCGTACAAAACTGGCTGGACACCACGGGCTTACCCAAGGGTTACCTGTCTCATCGTTGGGCTTACAGCAAATTACCGGACAAGGAACAATGGCCAAAGATCACTGCCAAGAAAATTCGATTCGATCAGGTAGCGTCGCATTTCCCGAGTGATCAACCAATACTTACCGAAACACAGCGCCGCGAGATCATCAAGATACGCCAGCGCCACGTACAAAAACGTTTTCGTGTATTTTAGGAGTATGCTCAAAAGCACAGCAATTGAAAACGTGATCGAAAATCAATAGGTAGAATTTGATGGTGCGACGTCGTCTCTGAGGATAATACGAATGAACAAACTGGAAGGAAAGGTTGCCCTGATCACCGGGGCCAGCCGCGGAATAGGCCGGGCGATCGCGCAGAGATTTGCCGCAGAAGGTGCCGGCGTCGTAGCCTGCGCTTCTCGCCTCGGACCACACGGCGATCTGGAAGGCACACTGGAAGGCACGGTAGCCGGCATCAACGCCGCCGGCGGCCGAGCGACCGCAGTCGCGTGCGATCTTTCCAATCGTAACGCCAGGGCTGACCTGATTGCCCGAGCCAGTGAGGCCTTTGGCAGCGTCGATATTATAGTGAACAATGCGGCGAGGGCAGAATACAATCTACCCAGTCTTATCTCATCCGAGTCCCGCAACAAGATATTTGACCTGAATGTAAACGTGCCCGTGGAACTGATACAGCAGGCACTAGCCGCCATGGAGAAAAAGGGATCCGGCTGGTGTTTGAACATAAGCAGTAGTTCAGCGGAGCAGCCCAGACCCCCCTACCCTGACTCTAAAGTCGCCGCACACGTGATTGGTGCATATGGTGCGACCAAGGCTGCTCTGAACCGTTATACACAGGCATTGGCAGACGAACTGATTGAAAAGGGAATTTACGTAAACGCGCTTGCGCCCAACAACATCGTGCTAACCAACGTGGGTAAAGCAGTAGAGGGAATAGCCAAGCGCAGACCTGACATGGTTGAGCCCATAGAAATGATGGCAGAGGCAGCGCTCGAGCTGTGTACAGGACGACATGTCGGACAAATCGTGTACAGCCGAGATCTGCTGCACAGCACTGGTCAAAAATTACATTCCCTCGATGGCCGCACAGTCATAGGCGATGCTTTTTCTCCCGGTTAAACTGCACCCATGAAAAACTCTATTCAGGTGGAGTATTCGATAAAGCATGCGTGTGACCCGAAGAAAGCAGCCTCAAGACCAACTTGATATCGCAACTTACTATTGCATCATCCGTTTTCACCCTCAAACCCTATAGCCTCGCTAACGAAGTTTAGACACTACGGTCTGAGGACGCGCACTACCCCGGCGCCACCGTCAATGCGCCGTCAGGCGCGTTTTTCGAAGGTAATGGGCATAGCTTTGATGGACTGCACAAAGTTCGACTTCATGTATCTCACATCGCCGTCAAACTGAGGATGGTCGATTCGAGCCAGTATCTCCTCGAGCATCACGCGCATTTCCATTTTAGCAAGATTCATACCGAAACAGTTGTGATAACCAATGCCAAAAGAACGAATATCGCGCGATAGATCGTGCCGTTCAGCACGGTGCACATCGAAGCTCTCAGGATCGTCAAAAACCTCGGGATCGCGGTTAGCGCCGGGATAGTACATGATGATTTTGTCGCCTTTTTTGATTGGTACATTGCCGAGCTCGGGCACTGTGACATCCTGGGTAGCAGTACGACGCATACAAATAAAAGGGGGGTTGTAACGCAACATTTCAAATATTGCGCTCTCTATTTTTTCGGGATTTTCCTGCAGGTACCGATACTGCTCGGGCCGCTCCATTAGATTTCGCATCGAGTGGGAAATTGTCGTACGGGTACTCTCATTACCGGCGACAATAATCATCAGAAATATCCAGCCAAACGTTTCATCCGAAACCGGCTCACCGTTGATAATACCGTTGAGCAGCTGACTGCTCACGTTCTTGACGTCGGAACCCCTGTACTTGGCCGCAAGTTCATTGGCGTAAACAATGAGGTTCAGTGATGCCTCATCGGCCGCATCACGACCACCAGACACATCCGGATCGTCCCCGAACATCATCGTATTAGTCCACTCAAAGATTTTGTGCCGGTCCTCTGCAGGAATATCAAAGAAATCCATAATGAGCAGTAAAGGTAGTTCGGCTGCGACTTCCGTAACAAACTCGCAAGATCCCTTATCTATGATCCGATCCACGACTGCTCCTGCATACTCTCTGGCGCGGTCCTCATAAGTCGCTACTGCTGCAGGCGTGAAATGATCACGAATCAACTTACGGTAATCAATATTCTCCGGCGGATCGAGGTTAATAAACATACGTGACTGTATGTTATCAACCATCTCCTGCTCGAATTCCATCGGAATAGCTGTGCGCAGCCGCGAAGAAAACAAATCATTGTTTCTGGAAACGAAATCAATCGCAGCGTGCTGAGTTATTGCCCAATACGGAACCCCTGTAGCAGGGTCATCTATTTTTATCGCCGGCCCAGCCGCGCGTATTTTTGCGACATCGTCGCCGGTAAACCCATCACCCAGGTAGGTCGGATCCATGATATTTGCAAAGGGACATTCAGACATCGCGGTTTACCTCAGTTCTCAATATTACGGGCACATATGATACAAGCCTGCTGCCATGAGGCAAACCGTCTTCAGGCAGGAAGCTGCTTTATATTCTGCTATCGGTCTAAACAAACTAACCATAGCTGCTCTTTGCATACGTTGGACGCAGTAGCCTGGCAGAACCTCTAGTACAGCCGGTCTAAATGTCTTGTCCCAATATGACAGCTGCTGCACTTATCGCGGGGGCTTTACTCGAGAATATCGTCTTTCAGGGTAAATCGAGTGCTCTGTCGTGGAGCGCCGGAAATAGGTCTGTTTGTCTGCAGACAATATCGGCCACACCCGCGCGAAGCGGACATCAGCATGGCCTCTTGGTATATCTATACATGACCAAAGCACCCGAGGATTTTTCTCTGCGGTATAGAATTTTCGACGAAGACAGGCCTGCTTCATTGGTCGGTCATTTCGAATACAGGTTCGTGATCCACGTCATTCTGCGCAAGGCTATTGCCCCCTTTTCAGGTTCATTGAATTAATACCTTTATCACTTCAACGCAATGACGCACGCGGATCATCAGTGATTTTCTCGAAAGGTCCGAAATGGTATTCAAATAAATCTGCCGAAACTCTCACGGCGTAATACGCCGCATTCAGGCTGCAACCTACCAATATTTCACACGCTGATATTCAATAGCATGACGCTTCGATCCGCACAATCCCGCGTCGGTCCCGGCCATACATAGTGCGATAGGCGCTGTCATTGATTCGCCTACACTTCGCGGTCAAGGTACTATAGCTGCAAGACACCGGGATCAATTCACAATTCAGTCGCGGGGTCTTTGCTACGCTACAGGCCACTGTCCCGCTGGTAACGCTACAGGCGGTAGAGTCGTTTGAAGCGTTCCGGCGAAGCATGTGAGCGATAAGCGGGAGATAGTACGAGAACGTAATCCAGACTGCCGAAGCAATGGGTCAGTACACAATGCATTCCGGCACGTGACACTCAGACCGGCGGACAGAAAAAACACTCTGCCTGCCGAGGCTCCCATGGAAAACGACATTTTTGCCAGAGTATTGTAAAAGATTAATACTAATTTCGACTGCGAAACGCTATGACAACTCTTGATTCCAACAGCAAGATACTTGCTCAATTTCTTGCCGATCATCCCAGACTGACAGTGCTCACAGGTGCGGGGATAAGCGCTGCTTCAGGCATTCCTACCTACAGGGATCAAGCGGGTAACTGGCAATCCCGCACACCGATCCAGCATCAGGATTTTATCCGTGAGAGGAATACAAGGCAGCGCTACTGGGCTCGCTCCTGGTATGGTTGGCCGCTAATAAGGGATGCCCAGCCCAATGCTGCGCACTTTGCGCTCTTGGCGTTGGAGCGGGCCGGACAAGTCGAGTCGCTCATAACTCAGAATGTAGATGGTTTACACGCCCGCGCTGGAAGCCAGCTGGCGATCGATTTACACGGCAGGGTCGACCGCGTACGCTGCCTCGATTGTGCTGCATTTTTCCACCGGCAAGATGTCCAGGAACAACTCGCCGCAGACAACGAATGGCCTGCGATCACGAGTGATACTCCTCGTCCAGATGGCGATTGGGATATTCCTGAGCACATCATCAAAGCGGTGCACCTGCCTCAATGCCAAAAATGCGGAGGTACACTGATGCCAGATGTGGTCTTCTTCGGCGGCTCGGTCGCGCGATCCAAGGTAGCCAAATGCCTTGATGCAGTTGCTGCGAGTAATGCATTGCTGGTCGTAGGCAGCTCACTGACCGTATATTCCGGATTTCGCTTCTGTCGCCATGCAAATAAGCTTGGAGTCCCCATTGGCATCATAAATACAGGGCCTACCCGAGCCGACAAATTCGCATTAATGTCTATCGCCGACGATGCCGCTACCGTGCTGCAATCGACAATAACGCCGCTTACCGCCTCTCCTGATAAATCAGCCGATAAATAGAATTAAATTGATTGCTGAAGTGCGCCACACGGGACATCGAGAAATGGCGGCATTACCGCTACTTTTCATTCTCAAGCGATAGCGATGTCGGAGATTGTCTCAGAAAGGAAAATATATTCGTCATCTCGAGCACCGGAATCAATGGTTCACACTTTGATCGAGAATCATATGACCAGCCCTTCAGGCGTCGTCTCCGCGCGCCTGAGACTGACTGCTATCTAACGATTTAGTACGTCATCCTTGACGCAATTGGCTACAGCCACAATCTCGCTTATGTCGTCTTCAAAGATGGCTAAGTCTCTCAACGTTTCGATAAGATTATCTAGCATCGCGTTGAAATGGCCTTCATTGAGTCGCATATGTGAATGTGCAGAATGCATATCTTTCCCGCAATACGTATTAGGACCACCGAACATCATGATGAGAAATTTCTTCTGCTTTATGGTGTGATTTACTAGGTCAATATTCTCGAAGAAACTACTGATACGCTCGTCGTTCAGAACTTTTCTGTAGAAAATATCCACGGCTTTATCAACTATGGTATGTCCACCAATGCGATCGTAGAGGGTCGTTGCAGGATCCGCTTTGCTCTCCTCGATAAATCGCACCGAGGTCTGTTGCGACATCATCTCGAGACGAATGCACGAGTACGCGGGTTCTTAAAGAAATACTTATCCACCATAACCGCTTTTTGGCAAATAGGCAGATCCATATATAGCGCCGTCTCCCAGGTGCCATTAGGTCTGTAGCGTCGGTCTCCATAGCCGCTGTGATAGCGCTGACAGTATGCTTTACTCCGCGATCGCTTCTCTACGCACCATTGCACGGCTTCTGCCCTCTCTGGTGCCAGCAGCTTCTCGCGTGCTTTCATGCATTGACCCATGAGCTTCGCCTTGTCTTGCCTCGTGATTATTTCTGCATTTGCCATTGAACTAGGCAGCAGAAACACCAGTAACAACAACAGGGCTAATTGCGTTTTTAAGGACATTTTGTAAGTCATGGTCTCGCCACCTTCGACACCGCGTTTCATGGCGTCGGGCCGATAAACGGCTATTTCTGTCAGATGCCCTAATGCTAGAGGATTGCAACGGTGTAACAATCCGTAGAAATACGTTAGGTAGAATTACGGTACGTAGAATTACTTAGCTCTATCTTTCAGATTTATGCAGAATTGCGGCAGCTACAAACAAAACACCATCTGCTGCGCACTTTTCGGCTAATGTTAGTGGGCGACACCCACTGTTCTGTGATTTTTCACACATTTAGCCCGTTTTGGCGGTCTTTACACTCCTGCCTCACATCATGCATTTGGCACGAAGTCCTGGTCTTATTAACGACCGCAAACCCTGTGTTTATCCCGGCATCAACGTGATACACCGGAAGGAGAAGAGTCCTGGCAACGTGCGGCTATTTGTATATGACTGGACTGGAATAGAATGCAACTCATCGAATCAGTAATCGTAAAGATTCCCGGCGTCCCGCTGGAACGAACGACACAGCCTATAAGTGAAAGCGAAAATCGTTGCGGCATTAAAGCGCGGCAGGCTTCATTCAGTGCAACCACGTTTTTTGACTTCACTACCACAACATTTGCGGCCAGCTAACACTCGCTGGGGAATATCTGTATCTTGAAAAAAATAGAGAGCGCACCGTAAGAGGTAATTCACGCGTAATCTATAGCTACGTCTGGCGACAAGCGAAAAACCGAAGGCTCGCTTCAATCGGCCGCAGTGGACCGAGTTTATCCGTAAAGAAACGCTTTTAGGAAATCCAGCTCTTCGCGGACGTCAAACGGCTTGGAAATCACTCGCACAACGTCATGAGACATAAGTTCTTCACTGCTTTCATTGTAAAAGCCAGAACATACTGCGGCAGGAATTTTGGTCGGCGCTTCGTTTTTTAGATAACGCAATAGAACGAAACCATCTGAGCCGCGCATTCTCAGGTCAGTAATGATCAGATCTACCTCACGATCCTTCAAAACTGCAATTGCACTTTCACCTGAATCGGCCATCACACAGTCCGTATCAATCATTTTAAGGATTTCCTGCCATATACCTGTCAGGTACTTTTCGTCATCGACGACCAATACAGTCTTTCTGTTGGGGTTATTCATATCGGTTCCCTATGCACTTATCGGCAGCTTTAATACGAACTGCGTGTTTATAGAGTCCTTTCTATGAATTAATTTTCCATTGTGATGTGACAAGATACTGGAAGATATTGACAAACCCAAACCGGTCCCTTTCCCCAGCTCCTTGGTAGTAAAAAAAGGGTCGAATATCTTTTCTTCCACATCCTCGGCGATGCCGTGACCACTGTCACTTACACTCAATTCGACCAGACCGCCAATTCTTCTGCCAAGAATTTTTATCCAACGCACGTCCGTTTGCATTACCGCGTCGCAAGCGTTGTTTATCAGATTCATCATTACCTGAGAAATCTGCACCTTCTGACAAACAATATTGATCTCCGGGTCAATCCGACATTCAATATCAATGTTGCTCAAGCGCAGCTTTTCGGCGCATAGACTCATAATTTCTTCAATTATTTTCGCCAGACTGTACTCCTGAAAATCATCTCTATCGGGGTCACGGGAGAACGTTTTGAGATTATGAATAATTTCTGAAATCCGGTCCGTCGTCTCCATCACCTCACGAATATTTTCTTTAAACGCGTCCTTGTCTATCTCCTGTGACTCCAGAACCATCTCCAATAAGCCAAGCTTACCGGAAATAATGGCCAACGGATT
>CAJQQW010000281.1 GCA_905480565.1 uncultured Halioglobus sp.
GTCGACCTTGAGCATTTTGGCTGGTAGCGCGGGTTACTGACGCGCCTTGCGATGAATTTTGGACGCGTCATTGGGCAGGTGGCCCATGTACAGGAATGTTTTCTTGGTTATCACGTCAGCGTGACCGCGAATTTCTTCATACTGCTTTCGGTATTTCGCCAGGCTCTCGTCACGTTTTTCCGTGCTGACGTTGGTAGTGGTACCACCGTGCAACTGGTGAAAGCACCCTTCCCCTATCAACTGCGCCGCAGACACGTCCGGCGCATCTACCGCGCGGTTAAATATGTCGAGGTTGATAAAGCCCCCGCCCGGAAAATCAAACCGTTCATCTGCCCCACCCTGCGCCACAAAAAGCGATCGCTTCATAAACAGACAGTTCGATTCAAACATGCGGTTTAGCCAATTAATATTCTCGGAGCCCGAGCGCAAAGGCGAACCAATTTCGAACAAGCGGTAACCGTCTGTCGGCCAGTCAACGCTGCGCAACAGTGCATCTTCCGCGGCTTTGTCATACCCGGTGTTTATTGTTTCATTCTGTGCACCGGGGCCCAGCCAGAAATAGCGGGTAGCCACGACCGGATTCTCGTAGGCATTAAAGCAGGCAAAAGCCATGCGGAAGACACCCGGCGTCAGGATATGTGCCCCGTCAATCATGAGGCAGATAATATCCCCGGTCGCTTCTTTCAGTGCGATGTTAATGGCCTGTGCCGGTGACGGGTGTGCATCGCGGATACCCAACAACCGAACAGGCACATCGAGGTGAGCCCAGCTTTGCGGATCCAGCGGCTCGGGAGAACCATTGTCTACGAGGATAACCTCATACTCGAGGTCATGCGCGCCCTGCTGATAATCGCGCGCAAGCCCCTGAAGGGTTCTTGGAATTTCACGCGCCATGTCATAGGCCACAAGGATGACGGATAATTTCATACAGTTACTCGCTAGGCACCGGGGTTAGAGGGAAGAGCCACTATTCAATCGGCTTTCCCGCCAATCGGGCTCTTCTTTTTTCAACCGCCGAGATATTTGACGGATTGGTGGGCATATGCCCCATGTAAGTAAAAGAGACCTTCGACATAACATCCGTGTGGCCTCTTATTTCGCGGTACTGTTCCCGGTACTTATCCAGTTTTTCCCGACGCTCTTCCTGGCTGACCGGATTGGTTGTAGTTCCGCCATGCAACTGATGAAAACTACCCTCACCGATAATCTGCACCGGCGTTATTTCGGGTGCTTCCACGGCGCGCTTGAATATATCCAAATTCAAGAAACCACCACCCGGGAAATCAAAACGTTCGTCCGCCCCGCCCTGAAGCTGAAAAAAAGACCGCTTCATAATGAGGCAGTTTGCTTCAGCCAATCGGTTGAACCACGTCATGCGTTTGGCACCCGAGCGCAGCGGTGTGCCAATCTCGAACAGTCGGTAACCGTCTGAGGGCCAGTCGATGCGCCCAAGCAAATCATCCTCAACCTCCTGGTTATAGCCGTCCAGAACAGATTCTGTCTGCTCGCCGACACCGAGATAAAAGTAGCGAATTGCGACCACCGCATTATCGAACGCCTGATATGCAGACAGCGTCATACGAAATACACCCGGAGTCAGCATGTGCGCGCCATCAATCATAAGACAGACCAACTCACCGCGGGCAAGTTGCAACCCTCGATTAATCGCACTGGCCGGTGATGTTGATGCGTCGTCGATTCGAATGAGCTTGACCGGAACATCGAGGTGAGACCAACTCGCCTCGTACAAGGGTTCCGGAGAACCGTTGTCCAATAACAATACCTCATACTCGAGATTTTCAGCACCTTCCTGATACGACCTCGACAGGCTTTCAAGGGTACGGGGAATTTCTCGTGCCATGTCATAGGCGACAAGGATCACAGATAGCTTCATCAAGGTTTCCAAATGTCAGAACGTACTCGATACGCCCTCATGTTCCATGATTTCCGGCCTACCGGGCTGACGTTTGAGCGATTTCGCCGCGCAAGCGTCGTATCTCACTTGCTCTGCAGGTCTTGAACGTTAGAAATTATGTCAATTATCTCACTTTACCGCATCATTTTGCTTCACTTTCTTCAAATCTTCACGGTAGAGTTTAGTGATTGAATTATAAACGAATTTTGGGGTCGCCTCACAGGTGATACTGGCGTGTTGGCAATAAAGAGAAAAGGGGGGAATTCGAGGCGCGGACCATCCTGGGCCGCGGTCTTTGCGTGCGTATTTTTGGCCATCCAGTCACCGCTTGGACACAGTATCGAACCTTCCGTTGTCAATCTCGACCTTCATCGCGATCCAATTTCTGAAAAGTTGACGCAACAATCCATCAGCCAGTCATTTCAAGACTCCAGGGGCGCGGTCTGGTTTGTTTCGCAGGAGGGCATCAATAAGTACACTGGGCACGAACTCGAAAACTACCGGTACTCACCCAGTGTGCCGAACTCTCTCCCCACCAATCTCGTCACTCAGATTACCGAGAGTAGCGCGGGAAAAATCTGGCTATCCACCCTCGGCGGAGGCCTCGCTTTTTACGACTCAACATCTAACGACTTCACCGCCTTCTATTCCGATCCGAACGACCATAATACGCCCTACTCCAACGATATCCATGCGATCTATAGCGATAGTGACGGATTTCTCTGGCTGGGATACACCAATGGTTTTAGCAAATTCGATCCCGAAACGCTGTCGTTTCATCACTACGTCTCCGGCCGCTCTGACATACCGTTCATGGGTGAGGTCAGCGGATTCACTCAATCAGAGGATGGGGCGATATGGGTAGCGGCCGAGGCGGCTGGCGTACTTCGAATTGATCCAATCACAGAGCGAATCGAGCCCTATGGCCAAACAATACGCGAGAAAAACAGTCTTGGCTCCGGAAGGCTTTACCGAATAATCACTGATTCAACAGGCCACATATGGGTAGCCTCTGAGAAGTCCGGGATTATACGGATCAACCCAATCAGCCGCGATATCCAAAACTTCATTCACTCTGGCGAAGACATCCGGTCGCTATCATCAAATCAAACCTCTGATATTTTTGAAGACAGTAGCGGTGATATATGGATAGCCACTGCGGAGGGTCTGAACCTATTCGCCGCCGACACGGAAGATTTTGTTCGATTTGGAACACACAATACAGACCTGCCGGATGACTCTATCATTAGCATCTATCAAACTCGTGAAGGTAAGTACTGGGTCGGGACACGATCGGGGCTCGCCTCCGGCATGAGAACCCAGTTTCAGTTATTTGATCGTGAGCGCAACAATCTATCAAATAATTCGGTCAACGCGTTTACAGAAACAGCCGACGGCACCCTTTGGGTAGGCACAGACGACGGCCTCAACAAACTCTCTCCTGATAGCAACGAATTCAGATGGATCAACGAGTCGACACAGCCTAACTTATCAAGTGCGATTGTGATGAGCTTATACAGTGAAGGGGATACTTTGTGGGCTGGAACCTATGATGGTGGCCTGAACAGGATTGATCTGAATACCAACGAAACACAGACTTACCGGCATAGCCCCATTGACAGCTCCAGCATCGGAGCAAATGGCATCACGTCCATACTGCGGCTCTCAAACGGCGACCTATTGGTTGGCACATACGGTGGCGGGCTCAGCATCTATTTACCCGAATCGGAAACATTTGAAACCCTCACACACCAGATCGACGACCCGAGCAGCATCAGCAGCAACCTGGTACTGGCAATTTTCGAGGATGCTGCAGGCGACGTCTGGATCGGCACTGAAAATGGTCTCAACAAGTACCATCGCGAATCCAGATCTTTCGACCGTTTTTACACCGACAGGAATAATCCCAAAAGCATTTCAAGCAATATCGTCTGGAGCTTCCACGAAGATCCCAAAGGCAACTTGTGGATAGGGACACTAGGCGGAGGATTGAATCAGTGGCCAGCACGGGATCGCGCGCAGTCTAGAGAAAACTTTATCAACTACTCTGAAAAAGTCACTTTACCCAGTTCGAATATCTATGGCATACACGGAGATGAAAGTGGTCGACTCTGGCTGTCTCACAGTAAAGGCGTCACCGGGTTAGATCCGGTGACGTTAACAGCCTATCAGTACGGCACCAGTGATGGGCTTCAATCTACCGAATTCAACCTTGGCGCCTCATTCAAATCTAAAAACGGCGTCATCTATTTTGGTGGAATAAAAGGTTTTAATGCCATAAACCCCGACCTTTTGACGACCGATAGACAACCCCCTCAAGTCGCAATTTCCCAGATTAAGGTTATGAATGAGCGCATAGAGTACGACACGCCATATGATGATCTGGAGGCAATTGACCTGGATTACACGGACCGGATGCTGTCCGTAGAGTTCTTCGCAGCTGACTATTCTAACCCGGAGCTGATCAACTACGCCTACCAGCTTGAAGGGATTAACCCCGACTGGGTTATATCGCCTGATGCAAGAGTCGCCTCTTTTACAACGCTGCCCGCCGGTGCTTATACCTTAAAGCTGGCAGCCGCCACCCCTGACGGAACCTGGAACTGGAATGGGCTGACGATTCCTGTACGCGTAGCGCCTCCGCCCTGGCTGAGCCCGATAGCTTATGCGGGTTACATCGTATTAGCCGCCGCCGCGATTGCATTTTATTTCTATCGTCAAGCACGACAGACAAAGATTTCTCAAGAAAGGCAGCGCCAGCTCGAATTGCGAGTAGAAGAACGAACACGAGACTTGCAGGAGGCGCGAAAAATTGCCGAGGAAGCCACACAAGCAAAGTCAGAGTTTCTCGCCACAATGAGTCACGAAATCAGAACACCAATGCATGGCATTATCGGCATGACGGAGCTATTACTTCACACCGATCTTAGCGACCAACAGAATCAGTTTGTCAATGCGGCGCATAAGAGCGGCGAATCTCTGCTGGGCTTGATAAACGAGATTCTTGATTTCTCCAAGGTGGAGGCTGCAAAGATTGAGCTGGAGCAAGTCGAGTTTAACCTGACCGAGCTAATGGACGACATCTGCTACCTGCAGGGCGAACCCGCCAGCAAGAAAGGCGTATCGCTCAACAATATTTGCCATCCGCTCACACCAGAACTACTGGTTGGCGATCCGGTCAAGATTCGCCAGGTCGTCATGAATCTGGTTAGCAATGCCATAAAATTTACAGCAACAGGCAACATTAATATTCGCGTCAATCCGAAAGTGAGCAAATCGAACCCTGACAAAGCCCTGGTGCATATCGTTGTCGAAGATAACGGCATCGGTATGGATGAAGAGACGCAAAAGCGTGTTTTCGAGCCTTTTACCCAGGCTGACACCAGTACGACTCGAGAGTATGGCGGCACCGGCCTGGGGCTCACCATATCGAGACACTACATCGAAGTAATGGGCGGCGATATTGCCATTCAGTCTGCGCCCGGCGAAGGTACGAAAATTACCGTTTCAATACCCATGGAAATTAAACACACAGACAATACCTCGAACAGCCCGTTTGCCAACTATACAGGCAGAATACTGACCAGCAATGTCTCCACTTACCAAATGGTCGCCAGCCACCTGTCGAGACTGGGGATGAACTGCTCACCGCTACTCGATGAGGAGCTGCACTCACCATTGGACGACACTCGCACTGTCGTCATAGTCGATTACGAGCGAACCCGATCTTATAATCAAAATCTGGAACGATTTGAAGCCGTTGAAGCGAGGATGAAAATCGTACTCGCCCCTCTTACTGTAGAGCAGCTACCGGCTGTATTTTCTGACTGGGACGTAATCACCAAACCGTTGACATCAAATGCTGTGCAGGACTTATTGTCGAGCAGACTAAAGATCGACTCAAGCCAGGAACCGGAAGGTCGGTATTTTCCAAAAACACAGAGGCCCGAGCGACAAACGGTTCTTGTTGCCGAAGATGTATCCACTAACCAGGATATTATCGTAGAAATGCTCAACCTGCTGGGGCATGAAGTAGACATAGCGGATAATGGTCAAACCGCCGTCGCCAAGTTTCTGGAAGGGAACTATGCATTGATCTTTATGGACTGCCAAATGCCCATCATGGATGGCTATGAAGCGTCCCAAAGGATACGCCAGCTGGAAACGGAACAGCAGATGACGCCCATTCCGATCATCGCTCTGACCGCCGGTTCCGATAGAAAAGATCGGAACCGGTGCTTTGAGGCAGGAATGAACGATTACCT
>CAJQQW010000282.1 GCA_905480565.1 uncultured Halioglobus sp.
CAATGACGACCTCTGGTACACGCGTGGCAGTCTCCGCTGGCTGCCCACCGATACGCTGGAGATTAACGCCAAATACGAGTACGGCGACTTTGACCGCAAGTCACGCCCCACTGTGGTCTATCAATCTGATTTTGAAGGCCAGGAAAACGACTTCGGTGGCGTGCCTTTTCCCGTGGTCTCCGACCGGGACAAGGGCGCCGGCGAGGTTGATGGCCGCAACCAGACCACAACGGACGTGTTCGCCGTCACCGTGGACTGGGAGCTGGACTTCGCCACCCTGACTTCAATCTCTGCCTATTCTGCCTATGACGAGAAAAGGAGTCCCGGCAATACCGATATGGCTGCGACCCCGGGCCTGTCTCGCTCTGGCAAGGAAGACTTCAAACAGTACAGCCAGGAAATACGCTTTGTCTCGCCCGGTGGCGAGACCATTGACTGGATTGCGGGCGCCTATTACCAGTATAACGAGCTGGATATAAGCCAACAGATTTTTGCCATCGACTTCGCCCAGTCCGGCCCACTCAGTGTGGCAGGCGCACTGTATGCCGATCCCGACACGCTTCCCGGCGTGCCGAGTAAATTCAATCAGGATTCCGAGAGCTGGTCGATCTTCAGCTCGGGCACCTGGCATTACACCGATACGCTGCGCTTTACCCTGGGCGCCCGGTACAGCGATGAGACCAAGGATCTGGACAAAGAGACCTTTTCCGACGGTCTGCAAATCAGGCTTGGAGACGCCTTTTACTTCGCCAACCCGTTGAATCAGGAATTGATCGCGGATGTGCGACAGCATTCGTTTACCGGTCTGAGTCGCGATGAAGACAAGTGGACGTTCTCCGGCATTGTGCAGTGGGATGCCAGCGAAAACGCCATGCTATACGCCAGTATCGGCACCGGGTTCAAAGGTGGTGGTTACGATCAGGCCTACAGTGGCGCAGGGTACGAGATTCGTCTGGCAGACCCTGTCACTGGCGAGCTCACTGGTGAGTCAGTGCCCGGCGCCGATGCCTCGATACTGGAGTATGAGCCCGAGGAAGTAATCTCCTATGAAGTCGGCGCAAAGATGCGCCTGCTCGACGGCGCGGCGGAGCTGAACATTGCCGTGTTTCGCTCGGAATACGACGATTTGCAAACCAGTTCCCTGGTCGGTGATGTATTCCGTGTCGGCAATGCCGGGGAATCCATCAGCCAGGGCGTGGAAGTCGATGGGCGCTGGCAAGCCACGGACCGGCTGTCCTTTGGCGGCGCGGTAGCCTATCTCGATGCTTATTACGATGATTTCGAGGGCGCCACTTGCACGATTCCGCAAGCTACTGATCCGGCCAACAACCCGGGGTGCCTGCAAGAAGATGGCAGCAATATTGAAGCATTCGGCCAGCCCGGCGGCCAAAACCTGAAAAACGAGACACTCCTGTTCGCCCCGGAATGGAGTGCCACGCTCACCGCGCGTTACGTTATGCCGGTGAGTGAAACGCTGGTGCTGGCCAACAGCCTGGACGTCAATTACGAGGATTCGTTTTATTCGGCGCTGGACCTGGACCCCAACACCAAACACGGTTCCACCACCATATTCAACGCCCGTATCGCGCTGGCCAGCGTGGACCGCAGCTGGTCCGTTGCCTTGATCGGTAAAAACCTGACCGACAAGAAATCCAATATCTGGAATAACGATGTGCCGATATCTGACTCCAACAGCTACTTCGGGTTACCCAATCGGCCGCGCTCGATTGCTATACAAGCACGGTATAATTTCTGACGCAGCAGCCTTTGACGCAGCGATAGCCTGAGCGCGCAGCGCAACACCAGATACATACAGGCCCACAGAATTGAAACGGACACGCACCGTATGCTCAAGAAAATGGCTTTGGGGATTTTTGTACTGCTGCTCGCAGGCGCCGGTTATATCGCGATCAAGCTGCTGATTCCCTTGCAGGCCTCCGCTGACAGAAACGGACCGGATACCGCGCCCCGCGACTATGCCATGCAAGACGATAGCAAGGTAAGCCTGCCGACCCCGCAAGCGGCCATTTACCCGGCAGCGCCCAATCCTGATATGAACCTGTACTGGGGCGAATTGCATTTGCATACCAGTGAAAGTTTTGATGCCACCCTGTTTGGCAACACGTTGACCATCGACGATGCTTACCGCTTCGCCAAAGGCGAGCCGTTAAACAGCCCCGGTGGCGAGACCATGCAGCTCACCCGACCCCTGGACTTTGTAGCGATCACCGATCACGCAGAGGGCTTCGGCACCCGCACGCACTGCGACAGCCCTGACCTCTCCCTGGCGGAGCGCGCCGCCTGCTGGCTGGCCAACGAGCCTAACCCGATGATTTTCCAAATCCTGACCAGCCGTATTCGTGGCAAAGCGGCACCGGGCGATCCCTCAAAGCCTGCCGGCGTCTATCAGCCAGAAGCACGCCAAGCCCCCAAGCCCGGCGCTTTTCCCACCTGCCGCTTTGGCGATAACGCGCTCGAGCGATGCTACCAGAACGCCAGAAATGATTGGGCCCGCTATGTCGAGCTTGCCGACAAGTACTATGAACCAGGCGAGTTGACCACGTTAATCGGCTATGAGTATTCACCGGGACTACCCGAACAAGGCAAGCACCATCGCAACATACTCTTTCGCTCTAACATCGTTCCCGAGCGCGCTATCTCAAGCCTGGATGTACCCAACGCCATCGAGCTGTGGCAGGGGCTTGAAGCCACCTGCGGCGAGGGTTGCGACTTTCTGACGATACCGCACAACCCCAACAAGGCATGGGGCCTTATGTACTCGCGCTATACCTGGGATGGCCGCGAATATAACGAATCCGACTGGCGCCTGCGACAGAAGCGCGAACCGCTGGCGGAGATTTTTCAGATCAAGGGCGCACAGGAGTGCGCGCTGGGCGTGGGTGCCACAGATGAAGAGTGTGCCTTCGAACAGGTATTCGACCCTTGCGAGCCGGGCGAAACGGCCGGCTGCGCCTTTGCAACCGGTTTCGTACGACAGGGTCTGAAAGTCGGTCTTGAACTTGAGCAGGAATTGGGCTTTAACCCCCTCCAGAGCGGTTTTATCGCCGCCACCGACAGCCATAACTCTAACCCCGGCGATGTCGAGGAATGGGACTTCCCCGGTGCGATCGGTGCGGCTACGTCCTCCGCGCAGAGGCGCCTGCGAGAGACCGACGCAACCGCGCCTGCCTATAAAACACCTCTGAAATTCAACACATCGGGTGGATTGGCGGCAGTGTGGGCCCCTGAAAACACGCGGGAGGCAATTTTTGATGCACTGGCCCGCCGCGAAACCTATGCCACCTCGGGTCCACGTCTAGCCGTGCGTTTCTATGCCGGCTGGGGGATTGATGATGCTGTCGTGGCGGAACACAACCCGTTCCAGTCTTTGATCGCAGACGGTGTGCCAATGGGAGGCGTTTTGCAGGTGCCTCAAAACGCAGGCGAGGCATGGCAACAGTCGCCTGGTTTTTTTGTCTGGGCAACACGCGATCCAATCGATGCACCCCTGCAGCGGGTACAAATGGTCAAAGGCTGGATTGATCCTGAGGGTGAGACCCGGGAAACCGTTGTGGATATTGCCTGTGCCGACGGTATGACAGTTAACCCTGTCACAGGCCGCTGCCCGGATAATAGCGCCAGCGTCGATCTGGAAACCTGCGGCTTCAGTCGCGATTCCGGCGCCGATGAACTCAAGGTCGTCTGGCATGACCCTGGCTTCGATCCCACCCAGAGTGCGTTCTATTATGTTCGCGTGCTGATGAATCCCACCTGTCGCTGGTCAAGCTACGATGCGATACGCCTTGGGCGCGAACCCGATCCTCGTGTCCCCGCGACTATTCGCGAACGGGCATGGACCAGCCCAATATGGCTTTATCCCGAAAAATGAATGTCGCGATGACGAGCCATTACCCCCTCGCGGCCTTGCGTAACTTTTTACATGAGCATTTAATTATGTTGTTTCGCCTGACAATAATGTTGGCAATCGCATTCACCACGGGCTGCTCCGGCGACTCATCAGAATCAGACAAGCGTGAAGCAGCAAGAGAGCACTATCGCACGAATAATACAATCATCCCGGGCAGTGATGAAATCATCACCTTCGCATCACTGCCCGAACCCAGCGCCAGCCGCCCTGCCCCCAATCCCGAGCGCAATGCCTACTTCGGTGACCTGCATGTGCATACGACGCTGTCCTTCGATGCCTCTGCGTTCGGCACCACCGCGTCACCGGCGGACGCCTATCGCTACGCCCAGGGTGAGGCAATCAGGCACCCCAGTGGTTTTGAGGTGCAGCTGGCACAACCACTGGATTTCTATGCAGTGACAGATCACGCGGTCATGCTGGGTCTGATTAACGAAGCAGAAGACACCAGTACGACTGTATCGCAGTATGCGTTTGCAAAACCCTATCACAACATCAATGAGTCGGTGGATGGCGGCCTGTTGGATTTGGATAAACGCAGTAAGGTGTTTAGTAACTTCGTCGCTAATGTCGTTGCCAGCCTCCTCGACGGTACAATCAATGACGCAGTGGTAAATAACGCGCTGAAGTCAGCCTGGGCACAGACTATTAACGCGGCAAATGCCGCCTACAAGCCAGGTACCTTCACCACGTTTGCGGGGTACGAGTTCACCTCGTCAACCGACGAACGAGAAGCCTTGCATCGCAATGTGATTTTTCGGGGTACCGAGCGCTTGCCAGCGCGACCTTTCTCGAGATTCAACAGCATGAACCCTGAAGGCCTGTGGGACTGGATGGACAGGTTGCGCGAACAGGGAATAGAAAGCCTCGCGATCCCGCACAACAGCAACGGGTCTAACGGGGCTATGTTTGCCTTTACCGACTGGAACGGCGACGCCATTGACCAGGAATACGCTGATCAACGCCTGCGTAATGAACCGCTGGTAGAAATTACACAGGTCAAAGGCACATCGGACACCCACCCACTGCTGTCAAAAAACGACGAGTGGGCTGATTTTGAGATTTTTCCCTGGCGCACGTCTACCCGTATTCCCAGCGATCCACGTGGCAGTTATGTGCGCAACGCCTGGCAACGCGGTCTGGCCATGGAGGAATCGGATGACGCCAACCCCTACAAGTTTGGTGTGGTCGGCGCCAGCGACACGCATACGGGTGCAGCCTCACTTGAGGAGGATGACTACTTCGGGAAAATTGGCGCATTCGACAGTACATCAGAAAAGCGCGGTTCAATACCGGCGAGCTTTGTGTACGGAACTCTGGTGAAACTGGCGGCACCCAAAATGGTCGAGGAGGTAGACGGAAAACAATACCTGGATTTCGCAGGCTATAAATACTGGGGCGCATCGGGTATTGCCGGAGTATGGGCAGAAGAAAATACCCGTGAGGCAATCTATGATGCGCTGCGCCGCAAGGAAACCTTCGCCACTAGCGGTACACGGATAAAGATTCGGTTTTTCGCAGGTTACGATCTCGCCGACGCACAGCTGGATAGTCCTGATCTGGCAAACGCGGCCTACCGGGGCGGGACCACGATGGGTGGCGCCCTGCAAGCGAGTGATGATCGCCAGCCAACGTTTTTGACCTGGGCCGTTGCGGACCCGAATACAGCCCGGCTACAACGCGTTCAAATCATCAAGGGCTGGAGCGAGAACGGCGAACACCGCGAGCATGTCTATGACGTGGCCTGCTCCGATGGCCTGAGCGTGGACCCGCAGACCCATCGCTGCCCGGATAATGGTGCGCGGGTCAACCTGAATGATTGCTCTATCACGGCTGGTGTCGGATCGAGTGAACTTAAAGCCCTATGGCAAGACCCCGATTTCACTCCGGGACAAGACGCGTTCTACTACGCCCGCGTATTGGAGAACCCCGTCTGCCGCTGGTCCACCTGGGACGCCATCCGCGCCGGTGAAGACCCACGTTCAGACTTACACGCGACCATTCAAGAGCGCGCATGGTCGTCGCCCATCTGGTATAGCGCGTCAAGTGACACAAGCCACTTTGTAGATTGAGATAGCAATGAATGAAACGTTTGAATCCGTCGATGTACTGATTATCGGCGCCGGCCTCGCCGGCATTGGCGGCGCCTGCCAATTACGCCGCCAGTGCCCGGACCACACATTTACGGTTCTGGAGTCCCGCGCGGTCAGCGGCGGCACCTGGGATTTATTCCGTTATCCGGGGATTCGCTCCGATAGCGATATGTACACCTACAGCTATAGTTTCAAGCCGTGGCGCGACAAATCGACCATCGCGGACGGGCACAAGATTCTCAGCTATATCCGTGAGGCCGCCGCAGACTACGATGTTGACCAACACATACGCTACCAGCACAAAGTGGTTGCCGCCAATTGGTCCGACGTCGACAAACGCTGGCACGTAACCGCCAGCCGCGGAGACACCGCCGAGAAGGTCATAATAAGCTGCAAGTTTGTCTTCAATTGCACCGGCTATTACGACTACGAGCAGGGATATACTCCAGCG
>CAJQQW010000283.1 GCA_905480565.1 uncultured Halioglobus sp.
CGCATGTCCACGCGTATGTCGAAAAAGGAGGGGGCGCTCCCCCAGGTGCACGGTCTCTCCGTCATCGACCACATGTATGCGCGCGTTATCAATGGGTCGAATTTCACCATACAATTGCTCGAACAACTCATCGCCATATACAGACCTCGAAGCTTCTATAAGCCGCGCAGGATCCGCCATATGGCGGGCACCTCTGGGGTGAACCAGCAAAGTAGCCCGAGAGAACAATGACATCATCATTCCTGCTCCCCCGGCGTGGTCCAGATGCACATGGGTTGGAATAATATAGCGCACCTGCTCGGGGTGAACGCCGCGCGCATCGAGCAAGCGGGTTAACTGCGATACGCTGTGACTAGTGCCTGTCTCGATGACAGCATACTCCCCATCCCCTTCCAGCAGATAAAAACAGGCCAGCCCCTGCTTGACATAATGTGCGTCAATACAGGTGATACCGGAGCCCAGGTTTTCAAAGTCGAGACTATTCATCGCGCGTCATCACAGACCCGTCACCAGAGCAAGGAACGATACCTCCATCAGCGACGCAGATTGGATTGCACTTCCAACTGAATCGGTCGCCCCAGTTGACGACTGATGATAGCCTTGAGTTCATCGACGTGATCAACATCAATGGGCTGCAGCGCACTCAGCACCAGGCTGACTCTTGCTGGTTGGCCGAGCGCAACGTCCACGTGCTTCACCTCCACAACCATATCCTCCAGCTGTATCTCTCCGAGGGGCACGTGCTCGAGAATCTCCTCACGAGCCACCAGATGATTGAACGATAGCGTGAGAGGCACACTGATAAGCAGCAACAAAAGCAGTGAAATACCCATGCCTGCCCGGGCGCGCTTAAAGGGTGCGAAACCCAAAACAAGAAACGTAACGCTGGCAGCGAGAGCGATACCCACAAGGTTTGTGACCAACAAAAGCCCTGCACCCCCTGCCATATGCCAGTCCGCCCAGCCGATGCCGATCCCTGCCACGCTTAATGGTGGAACCAGCGCGACCGCAATGGCCACGCCAGCGAGGCTTTTGGCAATCTCCTCTTTCGCATTGGCATAGGCGCAGGCTACTCCCGACACCACAGCAATCATCAGGTCGAGCAAGGTCGGTGACATGCGCGCCTTCATCTCGCTTGTGGAAATCTCCAACGGCGTGACCCATGCCATCAACACACCACAGGACAGACCAAGTGCAATTCCTACCAGTAGTGTGCGCCCTGCCGAACGTATCAACCCAAGGTCTGAGCGCGCCAACCCCATGGCCAGGGACACTATCGGTGACATCAGGGGAGCCAGGATCATGGCCCCGATAATTACCGGTGCGGAATTGGCATAGAGGCCAGCCAATGCCAGCATCACGCTCAGTACAATCAGCACCTGATAAGACGGCGTCGCCTTGGCATTATCGCGCAAGGACACAAAAAGCTCGCGATATTCATCTTCCGAGGCGTGATTAAAAAGCGGTAGACTGCGGTCGAGCAGCGGGCCCGCGGCGGCGTCTACCGGAATGTGATTAAGTCGAACAGTTTCCTTCTCTACCGGAGCCGACGATGTGTCCCGGTCGAGCGCCATGGCAGGACCAGGGAGCAACTGCAATCGCTCGGGCAGTACTCTAAAATGTAACTCCGAGGTGTGGACGGGCTTTCCGTCAAGCAGGTACTCGGTGCCCCGCGGTGCATCGATGCGCAAACTGCCAGTCTGTATAAGACTCAAGGATGCAGGTAATTGAGTCAAATGGATTTTTCCAGGCAGTACTACACGTAACATGAGCAGCAGGTAACCAAGGATACTGCGGGGTGCCAGCGCTAGTAGAGCAAGTCGACTGTCAGACGCCGCAAGCTCCCCGGTAAAAGCGCGACCGAGCAGCGTGCTGCGACTTTGTCCCACCACGACCATGCCCAGAGCGGCCATATGCACCTCTCGATTCTTGCCTGTCGTCAAGGTATACGGTGCCAGCTGCAGGGCGCCCAATCCTTTTAGCGCTCCGCGCAACACCGACCAGGATGTTGGCGGCCGATTAATATCGTAGGGGCGCAACGCACGAACCCGACCGATGACCACAGAGGAAAAGACCAGTTCATCGTTACACGTTAATGCTTCTGCACTGATCACCGGCGCGTCGAGATAGTGCTTGAATACCTGCTGCAAACTGCCTTTGACACCCATTGCCGCCATGGCCTGAGTTGCCTCCGGGTGAGGCAGCACTCCGACTTCCCACTGCCTCTCTATCGACAATAAAGACAGTTCCCGCAACATCTCATCGCCCAGGCACATCAAGACCCTGGCTCCCGGCGGAGGCGTATCGCGCTCAGCCCAGGGCACAAACGCGACGCGACCGAGCGCAGACAATTCCGTAATCTGATCGGCCAAAAGGCCGGCATCGTGAATCAGGTACACCAGGTGACCCCTTTCTCGTCAGACTCCACTATCCCGCAAACGCAACCGCACCACCGTCCAAAGCAATGGTCTGGCCAGTCAACCAGGCAGAGGCACGGGAACAGAGATAGATGGCCGTGCCAGCCGCATCCTCCGCATCACCAAGACGGCCACGCGGGAATGCTGCACCCAGTTCGGCTTCATGGTCCA
>CAJQQW010000284.1 GCA_905480565.1 uncultured Halioglobus sp.
TTATTGTTCGGCAGGTAGCTATCGAATTGGGTCTTAGGGTGCCCGATTCTTTCAGGCACTAGGTCTCCTGCGGTTAGCTGACAATATCGTTAAACTCCGCTTCCTTAAAAATTGCCCGGCTATTTTGATGGCCGGTCCTCCTTGCTACACCATTATTGTGGGTAGCATTAACCCGTAAGGAGCTTATTGTATGCGACATTACGAGATCGTATTCATGGTCCATCCGGACCAGTCAGAGCAAGTGCCCGCCATGATCGAGCGCTACACCCTCGCTATCCAGAAAGATGGCGGTCAGGTGCATCGTCTTGAAGACTGGGGGCGCCGTCAGTTGGCCTATCCCATTAACAAAATCCACAAAGCACACTACGTGCTGATGAATGTGGAGGCGTCTAACGAGGCACTGGAAGAGCCAAGGAAGAGGCTGGCAGGGCCAACTATCGTTTAAGAAGGTTTCTCTAGCAAAAGACACGACGCTGATGGGTGTTTTATGGCCATTGGGTTCATTGATAACACTCGTTAGTAGCCTGGACCGCAATAGGTGGTTGTCTGCAGTCCGCTGTTTGTACTACATTAATATCGAAAGTAGCGTTTATCCTGCTTATACTTTCCTACTTTGTTACTCATTCTTATATCCCCCTTTGTTTGAATATCCTTAAAAGTGATCGGATAGTCCAATTAACTAATTTGCTGCGAAAAAACTCTAGTAAAAACTCCTTGAAAATACAATTGGGAGCGACTACTTTTGACCGGAAGTTGCTCCTCACTACCCTGTTAAAACTGACCGCTGCCGACCCGAAGCGGATAGCCACACCCAATAAAAAAACCCGGCCATTGAGACCGGGTCTGTAGTCCGTTGAATAAATGTCACTTCATTCGGCGTCTGATGCCGATAACACCGAGTAATCCTGCGAGTATGCCTAGACCCCAAACTGACATTGTTGGGACGGTTTCCGGCTCCAACTCTTCATCTGCAAAGGTAAAGGTGACGTCAGCGGTTCCTGGAATTAATGATGCAGCAACGTGAGCATAAAGATAATAACTTTGACCAGCTTGTAAAACGATTGGCTCACCTGACTGCGGGTCAGTAAATGTATAGGTTTCACCAGGTTGTTGCAGTGCTTCTGCAAAAACGCCAGCGATATTCTTGATGGTCGTATCCAAAATATCTATACAGAAATCAGCCCCGTTTCTGGGTGCGCTGTAGAGAAGCACATTTACAATTGGAGATCCCGTGAATAACGGTATCGATGTAGCATCAAGCGTTACAGAGAGCTCTGTGTTCGTTGATGGTTGCAGGACAAAAGGGGTCGTGTCCCAAAAACGAGAAACCAAACCACCTCCCGTTTCGCACACATTTGTATTTTGATTAATTAATGCCACCACCTGCGAGGTGTCCATATTAAATTGATACGAAGCTGAGGCATTAGCAGTGATGTCTACAGGGAGAGAGAGCTCCACAGAAGGCTCTACAGAAAGCGACGCCGGGAGTTGTTCACCCGTTATGTATACATACTGAGGTCCAATGGGCTCAGCATTAACTGGTTGGGCTATCAGGCACAATACAAAAACTGCTTCTAACACATAAAGCTGAATTTTCTGAGAGAACATAAAGGGATCCCTAATAATAGAGTCACGCGTATAAATTTCAAACAACATCTTGGTTTTCAAATGTTGAGGCGTCTAAGGTATCGTTATTGTATGTCACAAGACCACGCAGGAGAAGAATAAACCCCTTATCAGGCCAAACCATATTTATCATGGAGAATTTCATGTGGAAAGGTGGCGAGTTTCTGAATGGCCTGCCTGTGGTAACAAAGCATTTTGGCTACATAGTGCTTACTTACAGTCTGATTTTTATTCGTTTTCTGGCGTCAAGCCAAACTAAACCCTACAGCTTGGAGAGCGACTTCAGAATTGAGAGAGTTCAGATTAAAACGGTAGATATACACCAGCTAACAAACCCAGTGATAACACTCGTTAGTAGCCTGGACCGCAATAGGTGGTTGTCTGCAGTCCGCTGTTTGTACTACATTAATATCGAAAGTGTACGTCGTCAGACCTTATGGGACCAGTTGACCCTTTTTCTAAGAGACACTTTTCTGCCAGTTACTTCTCCAGTCTAGACTGCTAATTGCAGGTTGCGTACTTTTCGTTGGTTCAGCGTACGGCACTTCACTGCCGCACGTTGATCCAGTATCTCGTTTCGTCTGCCTTCATAAACATCTGCCGGCGTGACATTGTCCAATGACTCGTGATACCGCTCATGGTTGTAATGTTCGACCCACTCGGTAATGGCCTTTTCCAGTTCCCACGGGTAGTAATAATTTTCCAGTTTGACCACGTTTTTCATTGAACGGTGATACCGCTCAATCTTGCCCTGCGTCTGCGGGTGATACGGTGCGCCCCGAGTGTGCTCCATTTCCTGTATTTTCAGCCAGGCTTTGAGTTCACCACTGATGTAGCAAGGCCCATTGTCCGACAATAGTCTGGGGCGATGCCGCACTCGCGCCTCGGACAGCCCTGTTGCCTCTAATGCATCTTCCAAGGTGCCAGTGACATCAGCCGCCGCCATTGTCGTCGTCAGGCGCCAGGTAATGATGTAGCGTGAGTAGTCATCCAGAATCGTCGACAGGAAGTACCAGCCCCAGCCAACCACCCGGAAATAGGTGAAGTCGGTCTGCCACAACTCATGTACCCGGCTGGTCGGTTGCTGGAAGGTATCCGATGCACTCATCGCCGTGAACTGTGGGCTGGTGATCAAGTCGTGAGCCTTC
>CAJQQW010000285.1 GCA_905480565.1 uncultured Halioglobus sp.
GATGATGGGTGATGCATTAGGCATGATCCTTCTGACACCCGCGCTCTATATCTCCATAGAATACCTAAAGGGAGACAATAGCCTGAACCGTATGCCACCCGCGCGCACAGGGCTCACATTAAGTATCAGCTCTATCCTCGCGATACTAACCTTTATATTTTTTTACAACTTTGATTCAGCTGCAATACAAGAAAAAGTCGATAAAGAGGTGAGTATATTTGCCTTAAAATTAGAAGCATCATATGGCCGCGCCGCGGCGGAGGTGTCGGCGACACAGGCGCTTTTAGCATCTGATCAAACAATCTCCAGTAAATCATTTACCAATTATTTTGACGAGTTGCACAGCCTGCCAAATAGCCTGCATTGCCTTATGTGGGCGCCCGTAGATCGTTCATCATATTCAGAAGAATCCGAAGACCTCACCCGCCAAGGCAGCGAGATGAGCGCCAAAGATTTCGCTGTTAAATACATAATGCCTGCTGCATACAGTGCATCGGTTGGGCGCGCTTTAGATCAAGGTTCGCAAAAAGCCATTGAGCGCATTTTAGGCAGCACTGATCCTGATATTGTAAAAGGAATTTCTTCGCAGCTGCATAATGAAGAAACTCACTGGACCGATGAGCGGGGGCATACGCTGACACTCGCTAAAGCAGTCTACCGAAGCGACAATAATCAGACTATAAACTCTGCAAAAAGAGAGCTCATGGGGTTCATCGTAGCGGAGTATTTACTTGCTGACCTCGTCGCCGAAGCTTTCAACCAAAGCGCTGACGATATACAGATTTATATATTTAGCGATCGGTTTAAAACTGGTCCGATTTGGAAGAGCCCATCTGCCGCAGACGAATTCGATGGAGTCACATCGAACGAAGATTTTATATCCTCGCTGAAGAAATCGACAGGGTTTATAACACAAGAAATCGCCTCCATTGCTGATACAAGCTGGACCATTGTCTCGAACGGTGGGCCAGAATATGTCTTGAATAACAGAGGCTGGGCGCCTTTCTTTCAGGCGGGCACAATTATGATGCTCGGGATGCTAATCATTTTTATGCTGCGCAGCCGTGAATACACTCGACTAGAGCGAGAGAGAACAATAGCCTTGCGTGACGCAGTGGTCGTGAGCGCCCAACAGCCCTTCGTCCACCTGAACCAAGATGGCCGAGTAGTGGAATGGAACAAAGCAGCTGAAAAGACATTCGGATGGTCTGAAGAGGAAGTACTGGGACAAAAACTAAGCCAAACATTAATACCTGAGCGATACAGAGACGCCCATGAGAAAGGAATGGAAAGATACAGCAGGCTTGGGAAAGGTCCCGTTCTGGGCAAACCATTAGAAATCGAGGCTCTCCGTTCCGACAACACTGAGGTCCCTGTCTCGTTACTCATAAACTCGGTGAAATATGAGGACAACTGGCATTATTTTGCTTTTGTATCAGATATTTCGGAGCAGAAAAATAATCAGATAGCGCTCAATGAAGCACACGACAACCTGACCAGGCTGTACGAAGCAATCCCGGATGCAATTGTTGTCTATGACGAGGCAGGGAGTCTAATAGAATGTAACGCTGCGGCAGCGCGATTATTTAAAACCAGCAGAAACGCAATGCTTGGAAGTAGTTTCAACAAAATAATCGCGGAACGTTCTCAGAAATCGCTGCCAGAAATCTCAGCATCATTGACGGATGAAGAAACAGGAAGTCGCTGGATAAGTGGGCGGGATGAGCTTTACTTCGTCGATAGCGATGGCTCTGAGTTCCCTGTCGAGGCTGTCGTCAGCCATCAGCAAACCTCTGACGGGGTCAACTATATCGCAGTTATACGTGACAACACAGTGCAGTATGAAGCCGAGCAGAGGCGGCAACAGGGTCATATGATTGAATCACTAGGCCGCATGACCGGGATTCTTGCGCACGACTTCAATAATTTACTTTCAATTATTATTGGGCACCTAGATCTTGTGGGAGAGCAAGTAGCCAACGAAAAAGAAAGCAACGTAAATGGCAAATATATTGACATTGCACTCAATGCCGCGCTGCGGGGTTCTTCAATGGTGAAATCGCTGCTCTCAGTCGCGGAGCAGCAGCCCATGATACCCGTTGCCTTCGACGTCGGACAAAAAATTCAGGAATGCCTGCCACTCATACAAAGCGGTGTAGACGACAACATTACAATTGAGTACGAGGCTCCGCCAGAACCCCTTTTAGTCAAAGCCGACGACAGCGCTCTTACGTCTGCCTTGATAAACCTCGCCGTAAACGCAGCTGAATCTATTACTGGAACCGGGGTAGTCCAGATCTCCGTTAAAAAATACACTATTGGTCAATCAGATGATCGATTTTCAACTGTGCCGGGCGACTATGCAGTCATTAGTGTCACGGATGACGGTTCCGGGATGTCGCCCGATGTCCTCGATCGAGCTGTCGCCCCCTTCTTTACGACCAAGAATCGAGGCAGCGCTAGCGGCCTAGGGTTGTCTATGGCCTCCAGCTTCGCAAAACAACACGGTGGTGATATTTCTGTCATCTCCGAGGTTAATAGTGGCACTAGCGTAAGTATATGCATACCGCTTATTGACATTGGAGCTGCTCAAAAGTCATCTCTTAACGTTTCACCACAGAACCGTGCTAGAGTTCTCGTTGTAGACGATCAATCCGAGATGGTAAACCTTATAACCTCCTGGCTCGAATCTGCAGGCTACGAGGCGCAACGCGCTGAGACGCCATCCTTGGCAATAAAACTGGTTTCCGAGGAAAATTTACCATTTGACGTATTGATTACAGATGTTTTAATGCCAGCGACTAATGGTTTTGAGCTGTTCAAAACTATTCAGGAGAAAATGCCGGAAATAGAGGTGCTTTACATAACGGGCACGTTATCGGGACACACAGAGACTATTTTTGGTGATATAGACCCGAACATTCTCGAGAAGCCGTTTAGAAAGGAGCAAATGCTTTCGGCGGTCAAAAACCTACTAAATAAATCTTCGCAGGAGACTGGCTCAGTGGTCACAAGGCAAACCAATGAGCAGTAATGCCGGGGCTATGTCTTCGCTCTCACCGAGCCTTTTGGTGGTCGACGATGAGGTTGCTATCGCAGAATACGTAGCAGCCGTAGGTACTGCTACCGGTTGCGAAACGTCTGTTTGCACACAACCGCTATCTCTCGACAAGCACCTTGTGACCATGCCCGACATCATTGTGCTAGATCTTTCCATGCCCGGAGCTGATGGTATATCGGTTATTCGCAACCTGGCTTCTGCTGGTTGCACCTCTTTACTCATCTTAATGAGTGGAGTCGACTCGCGAGTATTGATGTCCGCCAGTCATATCGCAACCATGCAGGGTCTAAATTTACACGGCTGCCTTGAGAAACCTTTTCGAAAAAAGAATCTAAAAGACCAACTGATTACAGCAGTTGCTGAAATTCGTGAGCGCCGCACGGAGTCACAGTCTGACGCTCCTGGCACCAACCAGACATCTTCCGTCGATGAGGGCGATATTGTCAGAGGTCTCGAAGCGAATGAATTCGTGGTTCACTACCAACCACAGATCGATCTTCATACGGCTGCATGGGTAGGAATGGAAGCGCTGGTCCGCTGGCAACATCCCACACTGGGCATGCTTTATCCAGGTCAATTTATCGAGACGATCGAGAAGCGGGGGCTGGGCATGACACTGACCAGGGCCGTGCTGAAAAATGTACTTACAGAGTATGCACACTGGGGTCCTAGCGCCAATTATTCAGGCACTATCGCGATTAATCTTCCACCGGCAGCCTTAACTGGCTTCGACTTTCCCGAGGAGGTGATGCGCTCTGCTGAAGAATTCAACTTCCCCGCTGATAAACTTGTATTCGAGCTAACCGAGACTTCCGTAGCAGCCGATCCAGTAAGTGCCGCCGATGTGCTGACACGCCTTCGACTTAATGCCATGGGTTTGGCTATCGATGATTTTGGAACCGGCCATTCGAGCCTGGAGCAACTCAGGCTGCTTCCCTTCACAGAGCTAAAAATTGATCAGAGTTTTGTTCGAGCGATAGATTCGGACGTCGCGGCTAGTGTCATCGTCAAAAGTGCTATCAAACTCGGGCGCGAGCTGAATTTACAGGTTGTGGCGGAAGGTGTCGAAAACTGGAAAATATATAATTGGCTGCGAAATGAGCAATGTGATGTCGCTCAAGGATGGGTCATAGCCAAAGCAATGTCATGCAACGACATTAGTTTGTGGGCGGATAAATGGGAAAAACGCACTCACAATCAACAAGGCGGTTAGTGCTTTTTGCCTAATCAACATGTCCTGTGTGCCTAACATCTCAACCCGCGGTAAATTTTTCGCACATCACGCTACACTGACACGTTACACAACCTCTGCTCCTGCCAGCCACATAAGAAAAAATCAGTGCCATAGGGTATCCTGACAATCACCGCAGAACAGATCCGGCGTATGGCTAAAATATGATCTTTCGTTGCGATCACCGCTAGGGTCGCTCTTCGTAAGCCAGCGAGAGTACCACCGCCTCAGACGGGGGCACATTGCCCTCCACGATACGCCTGTAGGCAACCTGTGCAGACTCCGGGGAATCTGCACGATTAACCTTGATCCAGCCCTTATCCAATGCCGAATCGACGAACGACGCCAAAGCGGTGGCTGATTTTCGGTCCATTTCTTCCCGTCCCCACTTATTCAATAAATCGGCGATCACCGCTGGGGCAAAGAACATTTCCAACCGCGGGCTGAGACGATGCGCGGCCCACTGCTTTAGCCGCTGTGGACCCACCATATCGATGAACATCTTGAAGAATCCGCCAGGACCAAACGATCCAAAAACAGAAGACTCAGCGTCTGAATGAGTCCCTCCTACAGCGAAGGCTTTAACAAATTTGGATTTACCGCGCTTGTAGATTTTTGCGTCGCCAGCTACATCAATTAATACGTGGCGAAGTGATGAGTCAGTTGGAATATCCTCATCATAAGTAATAACCTCGTCATACAGCCCCGTTGACTGAACAAATGCGGTATGGCGCGACGCTGTATAAGCGATCAACTGCTGTAGGCTGCCCTTGCGACGATCTTCCCGCAGCAGCAACGCGGTAGCCAGCGAAAGTTTTGAGGAACCTGAGGTGAGCACAATACTATTGCCTCCGTAAAAATTATGCATCTTGAGTAATTCATAGAGAATAAAACCGCTTCCGGCACCAGGGCCTGCTGTCATGGCCAATTCAGCTTTTTCACCGCTGCCGCTTATGGGCGTTGCGCCTGAGGCATCAACGGTGAGAAAAGCATTATAGGCCTGATTAATCTTATCGCGGGCGCCACCGAAAGCCTCGAAGCCTTGTGTTGTGCGCCTCGCTTTCATTTGCACGACGTTAGTCATGTGGAGGAAACCACTGAACCGCTCACCCACGCTGAAATCCCGGTTGGCGCTTTCGATGACCGTAGCAATCCCCCACGCCGGCACGTTGGCTAATTCCTTATGTTCCTCGGCTAACGGATAGACGGAAAAAAATTTCAGAAAGGGTGCTTCACCCATCTGCGCATAGAACAGATTGTTCGCGCTCAAGCCGACCCTGTCCACGCGCATCCGGATATCTCCGCCCTCCAGCGGAGACAATTCGTCATGAAGAACTACGGTCTCGGCCAGATGCTTGCGTCGGCTCGAAATCGTGATCCGCTTTGCACTATTAGTCATTTTTGTCTGCTCCCGTTATCCAGACAGGTGAAAAAGTATCCAGCCCGTTAGCCAAACTTAAAAATAGCTTACCGGGGCTGCCACACAATAGGGAATACATCGGGAAATGACGCCAGCAAATCTCCGCTTCGGGGCTTGTATCGATATAAGTCTTTAGGGTCTGGAACCACCTGACCCAGACGGTGGATATAGCGAATATCATTGCCTGCCCACATAGAAGCATGAGCTCTGCGCGGCTGGGTAGATTGATAACCGCCCTCCGCTCCGTGAAGGATGTGCCCGTGAAACAGCAGGACATCGCCCGGCTCATAGTCCCAGCCCAAAATATCGAAGGAATCTCTGTAGGTCTCGATATCAGGTGCTGCGGGCATGGCGTTATCACGGAAGGCATTAGCGTAAGACCATGTCTCGTGTGCTTCGACCCCAATCACCGGCTCACCAGCAGCCATAGCTTTTATTGCGCGCTCGGCGCCTTCCGGGTCCTCTTCCAATGGCCGCCCCACCCAGGTGTGATAAGTAACATTCCAACGGTGGGAACCCCTCACGACCTCCATACTGATCTCCCTTGGTACAGGGTCGGGGCTGACCCAGGCGCGCACAAGATCTTGACCCTCAATATTGTAGTAACACGTATCCTGGTGCCAGGGCGTGGGCTCTATCTCGCCGGCAGGCTTGTAAAACATCTGATCCATGTAGAAACGCACCGGTGAATCCAAAACTCTTCCTACCAATTCTGCCACCGGTGACTCAGCAATAAACCGCGCAAGCGCGGGCGACTGATTCGAAGGAAACTGATCTATTCGCAACGGCCCATCGACGTTACTGGACATAGCTCCCGGCTGCTGGTTGGCCTGTTCCAGCCCGTCTTCCAGAATATTGAGCCAGGACTGTGGCAATACGTTCTTCAGCAAAACCGCACCGTCACGGTGTAGGCTAGCGATCTCTGACGGTGCTATGGTGCGCAAAGGACTATCGATCATCGATTCAAAACATCAGCATTATTGTATTTTGTTGCAGCCACAATGAAAGACCCGGTATCTCGCCACGCATTATTTTATAAAGCGACTCAGCCAAGTTCCAGCATTTCCTCGTATGCCTCCTCCAGACAGCTGGCATAGAAGGCTGGATCCGGCATCATTTCGCGGCAACTGACACAACCTATGCTGACTGTGCCATTGTAGCTAAAGACTACCTGAAACAGCCCCAGACCGCTTGCAGCAGGCCCCATGCCATAGAATTGCTGCATTTCGCAGCCCATGAAGTAGAGCGGAACAGGAGGACCGGGCACATTAGTGACGACAGTATTGAACATCCTGACCGATTCCGACAAACCTGTCGCCATTAACACCTTGCCCGTCAAATTGGCAACCGCAGGGCTGATCAAAGCCAGCGTTTCCGCCACTACGTCCTCACCAAGAATGGAGAGAAGTTCCTTGGCATCATGCGTGGAGTCCCGAACAAATTCCAAGCGCTCTCGCGCATCCTCAATATGCGAGCCAATCGCTACCCGCATAATGGAAATCTGATTGCCCTCGTCTCGCATAGCGGCTTCGCTGCGCGTCGACTTGGGCATCATCGCGAGAAGGCTGTCGCTAACGCCCTCTTCTCGACTAGCGAGATATTTGTACATACCACCACCACAGATAGCGATAATGACATCGTTGACAGTGCACCCTTCGACCCTATTTTTTACCGACTTTATCTGCTCCAGAGAAAAGCGCACACCATCAAAAACACGGTGCGGTGTAACGCCCTGATTGAAGGGACTATCCGGGGCCACCTGCATGGACCGATGACCGCCCTGAAGCCATTGCCGCGCGTCCATCCAGCGGCCCGCAAAGTTTCGCATATAGCGGGCGTATTTGCCTGGCATTCGCGCGGACTGTATCAAGCCGTTCACATACATCGCCAGATCTGAAGGTATGCTATCAGCCTGCCACCCGTCATAGCGCGACGTTGCAGGGATTTCATAATCCGGGCCCAACTCATGCGTCGCAGCCAGCAACTCTGCCCCGGACACCCCGTCAATGGCGGAATGATGAACCTTGTGTAAAAGAGCAAAACTGTTGGGCGCGATTCCGTCAATACTATCGAGCCCCTCGATAACATAGACCTCCCATAAAGGTTTATTGAGGTCCAGGGGACGCGAAAACAGGCGGGCCGCAAGTATGGTTAACTGCCGCCAGTCCCGCGGTTCTGGCAGCGCGATATGGCGGATATGAAATTCGATATCAAATTCCGGGTCTTCAATCCAATAGGGATTGCCCAGATTGAATGGCACGTTGACCCTGCGCCGGCGGAACACTTTGGCCCTGTCCAGACGCGAGCGATAATAGTCAAGTATGTCGGTGAAACGCAGAAAGCCACCCGGGGCTTTAGACTGATCATAAATACTCAAACTGCCGATATGCATCGGCGTGTTGCGAGTGTCCAGATTTAAAAACAGGGCATCAATGTCTGAAAGCGGTTGCATGGTATCTCCCATTACCAGTGGACACCCGGCAAGACCTGCGCGAACAGTTGCCGAGCGATATCTCTGGGCGAACGCGCACCCATTGCTTCCTCTCCTTCTGCACCCGCCGCTGCCGCACTGTCTGGGAACAGATGATACGCCTGGTTGAGGACGAATTCGCTTGAATTGGGTGCAAGCGCCTGCGCTACTGCCCCTACCAGCCCCAGACTTGTGGCAACACGTTTTGGTTTGGCCACAATCGCCTTCATGATGAGAGTAGCGGCCTGCTCAGGCGTCAGGGTGGGGAATGCATCGTATAACTTGGTCGGTGCAATCATAGGCGTCTTTACCAAGGGCATGTTGATAGTAGTGAACTGCACCTTGCGGTGGGCAAACTCCGCAGCGGCACACCAACTGAACGCATCGAGAGCCGCTTTGGACGCTACGTATGCAGAAAAACGGGGCGGACTGGCCAGCACCCCGATTGACGATATATTAATAACCTGGCCCCGGCCACGCTGCAACATGCCCGGGGTGAACCCCAGTATCAGCTTAAGTGAACCAAAATAGTTCAACTGCATCGTGCGCTCAAAATCATGATAACGATCAAAAGAAGACTCCACGGAGCGACGTATGGAGCGGCCCGCATTGTTGATAAGGACATCCACACGACCGTGCTCTGCAAGCACACGTTCCACCAAATTGTCACAATCCACTCCATCAGCCAGATCGCAGCGATAGCTATAAGCCTTACCCGCAGAGTCCGCAATCTGTTTCTCGGTATCCTGCAGCTTCTCTACCGTACGAGCGACTAACAGAACGATCGCGCCAGCGTTGGCGAGTTTTAACGCTGCTTCATGCCCAATGCCGGAGGTAGCGCCTGTTACCATCACGACCTGCCCTCTTACCGCTTTCCTGAGGGCCTCGGTGTTCTCCCCTTGCAGTGAGCGGGCAGCCATTGCCCTGAACGCACTGACCACCTGCATGCTGTGCGCAGGTGCAGGAGGCTCGTCGAGATCGTTCAGCCAGTAGTCCCACAACGCCCCCGCATACTCTTCGAACTCGGGGCAAACAATTCCCGCCGGATCGAGAATTGCTCGCGTCGCGGTACTGTCGAAATGAGTGGGGTAGGTCATGAATTTCATCGCCTCCCCCGGAATTCCTGCCTGTTCCATCAAGCGGCGGGTGACGGTCTCTACTCCCGGCACTCTGCCCAATACCTTCCCGGCGCGGCCCAGCACCGCGGCAGAGCCCTCACCTGGAATCACGGTCAAACCCGGCCCGCCTGCAGTTCGCAGCAAGATTTGAATCAGCTCGCCGACGGCGAGCTCCTGCTCCTGCGTCAGGTAATAACACCCGCCATCGAGGCCTTCCTCGTGGGCGAGATAGTCCATGGCCTCTACCACGTAGTCCACTGGCACAATATTGAGCTTGCCGCCCGCGAACACCAGACTCCGCAACCAGGAGGGTAACGAATCACCCAATGCCTTGATGATGGGAAAGAAAAAGTACGGGCCGTCGATCTTATCAATTTCACCGGTATAGGAATCCCCCACCACAATACCGGGACGATAGATGCGATACGACATATCCTCAATGCCGCGCACAATCACCTCCGCATCGTGCTTGGTACGAAAGTAGGGGTTATCCCGATCGCCAGCCTCCTCCAGCATCTCCTCAGTGAACGTTCCCTGATAAAGTCCCGCGGCAGCGATACTGCTCACATGGTGAAAACAGCCCGCCCCTAGTTTCCGTGCCAGCTCAACGGCCTGCTCTGTCCCGGTAACGTTGCTATCGATTTGCTCTTGAGCGGGAGCAGCGATGTCATAGATCGCAGCGAGGTGGAAAAAATGGGCTATACCCAATCCATGCAGCCGCTTGATCGTTGCAGGTGCGACGCCCAGGTTGACTTTGCGCAGATCACCCTTCACCACACGCAACCGCTGCTTGCTCACCCCCAGGCGAACTCGCAGAGCCTCTAACTTCGATTCGGAACCGGGCCGGACCAAAACGTGCACCGTACCCCCCCGCTCCAGCAGGCGTGGCACCAAAAACCGCCCAATAAAGCCCGTCCCGCCAGTAACAAAATAATGCATAGAAAAATCCTGCCAAGGTGATAGAAATGTGGCCTCCCGAGACAGGATAGACGAGGCGCGCCGTGCCTAACAACTGTCCATCTGGGGCCAGTGCAGAGCATACCAAAAAGGGCCGGGGCTGCCTCGCGAATATCGCGGCGATCTCTATTAAAAAGCAGCAACCCTTTGTCTTGCAGCTTCCACAGAGCCAGCGGGCAACGGCAAGCGGGCAGCGGGCAGCGGATTTTGCTTCATTCACCGACCGGCCTCGGGCTGCAGGGATGTGACCCCCAATGTGTGCGTCGAAAAACGCCAGAAATCACTGAGGCACGCATAAACGCAGTTACACTAACGCTCTGCTCTCACAGCGGGCACGCGCATCTGACCTATGTCGCTGACATGTATGGTGGTTTCAACTCGACTGCGCTGCCGCGAAATACGACGCCTGAAATAATTTTGGAGAAAACGGCCTCTGAACCCCTCGCTATTGCCACTCACCCGGCCTAATGCAGTGCCGGCCCTGCGGCAGAAGTAAGAGTGGCTGTTAGCGCGAGGTCAGGGCCAACAACGCATCAAAACGAGCGCCTCAGGCCCCGCGGTAAGGCTTGATCACATTGTCCGCATACCAATTGATCATGCCTATCTTTTCCTCCAGCGACTGGGTGTCTGGTTTGCCATCGTAGGGGTTACGAAACGCAATGAT
>CAJQQW010000286.1 GCA_905480565.1 uncultured Halioglobus sp.
CGCAGTTAGCTATTCTGGACAATACCGCCGACGCCCTCGGCTACGCACGACTAGACAGTCTTAAAGATATTGCCGTCAGGGGCCCAATAACACCTGATCATGTGATACGCACGAAGCGCATACCGGTGATCATCGATAACAGGCCAGAACAAGGCATTCCCGAGGTTGCCGAGTTTGTAGAAAAGTATAAAGAATATTATGAACGGCACAGTCAGCCACATCACAAGATTCTTGATCAAGCACCTCGCTATGCAGTTTGGAAGAATTCTGGCTCTATTTCTTTTGGATCCAGCGTTAGTGAATGCACGATTATTTCAGATATAGTGCGCCACACTCGTTGGGCCGTTCAAACCGGTGAGTCTCTCGGAGGATGGGCAGCCCTACCAGAAGCCGATATCTTTGAGATGGAATACTGGGAATTAGAGCAAGCCAAGCTAGGGAAAGCGGCTGCCGTCGGAAGGCCCCACGCAGGGAAAATTGCTGTCGTGACAGGCGCCTATAGCGGCATTGGGAGAGCGAGCTGTAATTCACTTTTTGCCGACGGTGCAGTGGTTGTTGGGATAGATATCAACCCAGCAATACACCACTCGCTCGAAAAAGATGGAATGCTTGGTATTTGCTGTGATCTCACCGACAATCAGGCAATGACAGACGCCGTAGAGAAGGTGGTTGCGACCTACGGAGGTATCGATATAGCCATTTGTAATGCTGGAATATTTAATGCCGGGGAGTATTTAGAAGAACTTAGTCCTGAGTCGTGGGACCAGACCCTGAGTATTAATCTAACGGCAACTCAGCGCTTCATGAGCACGACAATCCCTTACCTGAAGCTCGGAGTTAATCCGTCTCTCCTTTTAGTGGGATCCCGCAATTTTTCCGCGCCAGGGAGAGGCGCCGCAGCTTATTCAGTGAGCAAAGCCGGAATCACGCAACTTGCCAGAGTCGCCGCTTTGGAGCTAGCTGCCGCTGGAATTCGGGTTAATGTAGTGCATCCTGATGCAGTATTTGACACAGAATTATGGACCGAAGAGACGCTTAAAAAATCAGCGAAACGTTACAATCTAACTGTTGCAGAATACAAAACCAAAAACTTGCTCAAAAAAGAAATTAGATCTCAAGATGTTGGACGCTTACTTTCAGTAATTGCGGGCGATGCATTCGCGGCAACAACTGGCGCTCAAATCCCTATCGACGGAGGAAGCGATCGCGTCATATGAATACTCTGTAATACATGCCATAAAGTATGATACGGGAACTAAGGACGTTCGATGTTAGCACCTAGCCATTCAAAAACTCATAGTAATGAAGCTGTTGTAGGCCGATCTAAAGTAGGCTACATTGCTGCTTTACTATCACGCTAAAAATGGTAGGCGTTTATGGTCGCAATAGAAGCGAATACCGTAATACAAGAGGCCGATAAACTTGCAGCTGACGGGGCCTGGGACGATGCAATTCAAGTGCTTTCAAAGGCAAACCAAGTCGTTGAAAATGGTGAGATAGAGAGGCGCCTTGTCAAGGTTCGCCATCAAGCATTTGCTGAAGTTGTAGAAGACACTCCGCCTGGGCCATGGCCCAAACCCGTACCAGACCTTTTCCCGGATTGTGAAGCATCGATTCCAGAGGTATCTGCTTCAGAGCTAACTGCTGAAACTATTGCTTCTGCCATTCAACACCATGGCTCCCTGTTAGTTCGAGGACTCGTAGATGAGCAAAGAGCTGCGGGAATTCGCGAAGCCATAGATGCGGCTTTCGACGGTGTTACGAACTCCAAAAACGCCCTGGTAGCTGAGAGAACTGCATGGTACTCGCCTTTCAGAGCTTGCGATGGTTACGAGTTTGGCGGTTTGGACAGAGCCTTTGCCACCGATGGTGGCGGCGTCTTAGCAGTGGATTCTCCAAGAGCTTTATTTCGTCATCTTGATGCGCTTTATGCGGCTAATTTTAACAAAGTGGTAAACGAGTACTTTGGCGAGCGCACCGCTCTGTCAGTCAAAAAGTCGACGTTACGCCGGACAGAGCCGACTGCACTGGCGGGCTGGCACCAAGATGGCTCATTTCTTGGAACAGACACGCGCTCTCTAAACATCTGGACGGCGTTTACACCGTGCGGCCTAGATGCACCCAGTCTGGATATATTCCCTTGGCCTTTTAAAGAGTTAGTCAAGCCCGGAGGAAAAGACATTTTCGACTGGTCAATCAGTAACGATACTGCTGCGAATTTCGGGGAGAAAAATATCGTACGCCCTGTTTTTGAAACAGGAGACGCGCTGCTGTTCGACCAACTGACACTGCACCGGACCGGTATAGACAAAAGCATGACAAACACCCGTTACGCAATCGAAATGTGGTTCTTTGCAGCATCAACCTACCCCCGGGATCAAATCCCACTTTGCCTTTAACCACCTGCAAGCTCACTGCGTTGCAATAGAAGGCACGTCAACGCATGAGAAGTAATAACAGGAAGCATGCGACGACCCCCTCTCACTGTGTAACACGGCACTCACAAAGGCTTGCCCCTAAATAGAACCCACCTGTCACCCATAAAAAATCCCGCA
>CAJQQW010000287.1 GCA_905480565.1 uncultured Halioglobus sp.
TACTGTGCATAGTTTTCCCTGTCCAGCAGATGTTCCCCTGCCTCTTGAATAGTTGCCAGCGAGTCTTCGGTCGGCAACCGGGGTGTCTGCTTGTAGAAAATCGTATTGGGTTCGATAGTCAATTGGTACCAGGAGATGTGGGGTGCACCCGTGCTCATCGCCTGTTTCAGATCCTCGGTCGCCCCCTGCAGAGATTGTCCAGGCAAACCATGCATGAGATCGAGGTTGAAATTATTGAAGCCGGCCTGCCTCGCGAGCGCAATAGCCCGGTGTGCTTGCTCCCTGTCGTGGACCCGACCAAGAGAGTTTAACTGCGCGTCAGCAAAGCTCTGCACGCCTATGGAGAGGCGGTTGATGCCCGCTTCTTTCAGGCCGATAAATTTGTCGGCCTCTGCGCTGCCAGGGTTTGCCTCCAAGGTTATCTCTGCATCGACGGAGAGGGTTACGCTGTTTTTAATGCCGCGCAATAGGACATCGATAGCCGACACCTGAAACAGGCTGGGTGTTCCTCCACCAATAAACACCGTGTCTACGATCCGGTCTTTGGCGAGGGAAAGGTCATCGTCCAGATCCCGCAACAGGGCATCAACGTATCCTTCCTCGGGGCGTTCCGAGATTTCGTGAGAATTGAAATCACAGTAGGGGCATTTGCGTTCGCACCAGGGCAGGTGGATGTAAAGGCCCAGTGGTGGCGCCTGCATCAGGACCTGCGGAGTGCTTCAGATAGGCGCGCACTGGCTTGCGCCCGGTGGCTGATACGATTTTTTACCTCGCTGGTCAGCTCGGCTGAACTGCAGTTATGTGTCGGCACCTGGAATAACGGGTCATAACCAAAACCGTTATTACCCGAAGGCTTCAGCCGGATAAACCCTTCCCAGGTACCCTGACAAATTATGGGCGTTGGATCCAGTTCATGTCGTAGATAAACTACTACACACTGGAACCGGGCGCTGCGCTTTGAGTCGGGAATGCCGTCAAGTCGCTCCAGCAGCAAGGCGTTATTGGCCTCGTCACCCTTACCTGAAAAGCGTGCAGAGCGAATGCCCGGGGCACCCTTGAGGGCGTCTACCTCAAGCCCGGAATCATCTGCAATCGTTGGTAGTCCGCTGTGCCGACTTGCTGCCCGCGCCTTGATCAATGCATTCTCGACGAAGCTCAGACCATTTTCCTCAACATCGGGAACATCAAATTTCGCCTGTGGCTGCAGGGAGAGACCGAGGGGCTTGAGAATGTCTGCAAACTCACGGAGCTTGCCCGCATTGCCGCTAGCCAGAACAACAGTATCTGACGAAGCGCGTGCACTGTCATTCGACATAGAGTTGCCATTTGAAGTCGAAACTGTAGGTCTTGTCTGTACCCTCGGGCCGGAAATTCAGATCGAAGAAGCGCCATTCCTCGTTAATGAAGCGAAACTCGGCAATATAGTAAATCGCATCGCCCTCACGTATCTCTTTGAACTCCAGCACCTGTTGTGTCTGCATTAGGTCGCGAACCTCGCCACGCAATTGCATGGCCTGCCCCGTGCCAATAGTTCCGGCGTCGGGCTTGCGCAGAGCCAGGTTGAGAATGGCACGCTGCTTTCCACGCGTAATGCCATAGAGCTCGGCGATCTCCGGGCTAAGGAATGTGGTGTTTACAACGCTGTAGTGGAGCTCAAAGTCGCCAAACTTTTCTGATTGCTGACCGAGCGCTGGGGCTGACAGTATCAGCAGACTGATTAATGTAGTGCGAATAATCGACATCGTGTGCTCCTCACAGCGTAATTCGATAAATTGCGGTGGTCGCGAACAAGTTGGGCCACCGATTAGAGAGCATCGGGGTTCGATTAGTGTTACCGACAACGTCACGCTCCAGTATACGAATGCCTTTTTGTCGGCAAAGCGCTTCGAAATCTTTCACGGTACAGTAGTGAATGTTAGGCGTGTCGTACCAGGTGTGGGGCATAAAGCTGGACACCGGCATGCGGCCATTCAATCCGAGCATAAGGCGGGAACGCCAGTGGCCAAAGTTTGGGAAGGTCACAATGCCCTCGCGCCCGATCCGCAACATTTCCGCGAGAACCTGGTCGGGGTGCCTGACGGCTTGCAGAGCCAGCGCCAACACCACGGTGTCGTAACTCTGGTCGGGGAAGTTATGCAGCCCCCCGTCCATATCCTGCTCCACGACATCGATACCTTTGGCGATGGCGGCAGTAATATACGATTGGTCAATTTCTAGACCGGTGCCACGCACCTGTCGGTGGGCTCGCAGGGTTTTGAGAAACTCGCCATCGCCGCAGCCCAGGTCGAGCACCCTAGAGCCGGAGGCGATCCACCGCTGTATATGAGTGAGGTCTGTGCGCATTAGTCCTGCTCTCCCACTCGCTGCATGTAGGCACTGAAGATATCCATGTAGCGAGGAATCGGGAGCAGGAAGGCGTCGTGACCCTCATTTGCGTCGATTTCCGCATAGCTTACGGGTCTGCCAGCCTCGATCAATGCATTTACGATTTCTCGAGAGCGCTCGGGCGAAAAGCGCCAATCGGTGGAAAACGACATAACCAGAAAGCTGCACGTCGTTTGCCGGAAGGCTTCCACCGGGTCGTTGCCATGTCCCAGCGCAAGGTCGAAATAGTCCAGTGCTCGTGTCATGAGAATATAGGTGTTGGCGTCGAAGGAGCCGGAAAAGCGGCTGCCTTGATGGCGCAGGTAACTCTGTACCTGGAACTCGGGTGTTGTTTCCTCGCCCGGGACGAGACTGCCCGAGCGC
>CAJQQW010000288.1 GCA_905480565.1 uncultured Halioglobus sp.
GGACGTAGTGCTGGCGATGGATGCAGCCGGGCAGATGGGGTTCGTGCATCTCAGTATTACCACTCGCCAACCGACTGTCGTGCCGGACGGCGGCTAGCCGCACGCTCTGAGGAACGCTCCATGTATACCGTTGTCATTCCATCACGCTACGGCTCCACTCGATTGCCGGGAAAACCGCTGTTGGATATCAACGGTAAACCTATGGTGCAAAGAGTCTGGGAGCAGGCGACAAAGTCAAGCGCCCAGCGGGTGGTGATTGCTACAGATGATCATCGTATTCAGGCAGCGGCACAGGACTTTGGGGCGGAAGTCTGTATGACGTCCGCGAGTCATCCTTCAGGCACGGATCGTCTCCAGGAGGTCGCGAACTCTTTAAAGCTCGACCCACACCATATAGTTGTTAACGTGCAGGGCGATGAACCGCTGATCCCGCCCAGGGTAATCGATCAGGTGGCTGGCAACCTGACAGCTCATGCAGACGCCGGCGTGGCCACATTGTGTGAGGAGATCAACGCTCGGGAGGACTTGCAAAACCCGAATGTGGTGAAGGTTGTGCGGGATAGCAGCGACATGGCGTTGTATTTTAGTCGCGCGTTTGTTCCTTGGCCTCGAGATGTCGAGGCGTCATCTAACGGTGCACAATGCTCGGACGGGCCCTGGTATCGACACATCGGTATCTATGGGTACCGCACCGCTTTTTTGCACCAGTACGTAGAGTGGCCGCCGGCACCGATTGAGCTGCTCGAAAGCCTCGAACAACTGCGTGCGCTGTATCACGGGGTGCGCGTACATGTTGGGATTGCCTGTGATCCGGTGCCCGCCGGCATCGACACTGAGGACGATCTGGCGGCGCTGCGAGATGCGTTGACAAGGAAGATTTGAGCATGCCCGGGGAAGCGAATTCCGTCAGGGTGCTATTTGTTTGTTTGGGGAATATATGCCGCTCCCCGACGGCGCAGGGCGTATTTGAAAGCCTGGCAGAGCAAGCGGGGATGGCGAACGTACAGGTTGATTCCTGCGGTACTGGTGGTTGGCACGTAGGTAGTGCGCCGGATACGCGCACTACTGATGCTGCTGCAGCACGTGGTTACGCTATCGCTCATCTGCGCGCTCGGCAACTACAGCCAGACGATTTTGTTCGGTTCGATTATATTCTAGCCATGGATAAGGATAACCTTCATGACGTGCAGGCGATGAGCCCCTCTGGTTGTCGAAGTCATATAGGGCTTTTTATGGACTTTGCCCGCGATCGCACGCCAGCCGAGGTGCCAGATCCGTATTACGGCGGCGATAAGGGCTTTGACCAGGTATTGAATCTGGTTGAAGCGGCAAGCGCTGGCTTAATTCTGACCCTGAAGGCAAGGCGCTGAGCCGCATGACGCCTCAGCAAAATGTGTCTCTTCGAAGTTTCAATACCCTCGGCCTCGAGGCGTGTGCTGCGGCGTTTGTGACGGTGCAGAATGAAGACGGCTTGCTGCAGGCCCTGCGCTGGGCTAAAAAGCAAAAATTGCCGGTCGTGCCTTTGGGTGAAGGTAGTAATGTGGTGTTGGCGGGCGATCTTGAGGCATTGGTGCTGCACCAGCAAAGTAAGGGTCGCGAGGTACTGGCTCGTGATGGTGATTCAGTTCTGCTGCGCATTGCCGCCGGGGAGTCCTGGCACAATCTGGTCGGCTGGTGCCTCGCAGCGGGTTACCACGGGCTGGAGAATCTTGCGCTAATCCCAGGAACGGTAGGGGCTGCGCCAGTACAGAATATTGGCGCTTACGGTGTAGAGTTGGCATCAATGATTCGCTGTGTGCATGCGCGCAGTCTTGTAGATGGAAGCCTGCTTCAGCTGGATAACGCGCAGTGCGAATTTGGTTACCGAGACAGTGTTTTTAAACACCGGTTAAAGGATGGTGTTGTCATTACGGCCGTCGAATTCGAACTGCGGGTCTCCCCTTGCATGAATACCGAATATCCATCGTTGAAACAGTACCTGCGGGATCATTGCCAGCGTAAGCCCACGCCCCGAGATGTCTATGAGGCCGTTGTGAGCATCCGCAGCGCTCGCCTTCCTGACCCACAACTGGAACCCAACGCGGGGAGTTTCTTCAAGAATCCGGTGTTATCTGGGAGAAGTTTTGATGAGCTCAAGATATTGGCTCCCGACGTGCCCGTTTTTCCTCAGGCAAGTGGAGCGATGAAAGTCCCCGCTGGTTGGCTCATCGACCGATGCGGATGGAAGGGTAAGCGTCAAAAAAATCAGGGTGTACATAAAGAGCATGCGCTGGTGCTGGTCAACTATGGCAATAACAGTGGCGCAGACTTGCTGGCATTCGCCGCGGAGATACGAGAATCCGTACAGCGAACCTATGGTGTTACGCTTGAGATTGAGCCAAGACGTTACGGCCAGAATACATGATTCAGTTCGACCACAAGGCATTTCTCAAAACGCTGACAAGCCGACCGGGCGTCTACCAGATGTATGACGGCGAGGGAAAGCTGCTGTACGTAGGAAAAGCGAAGAACCTGAAGAACAGGGTGGGTAGCTATTTTCGTG
>CAJQQW010000289.1 GCA_905480565.1 uncultured Halioglobus sp.
GAGAGCAAGCCTTTCAGGAAGCCAAAGCCTGGTAGAAGAAAAAGGCCGACGCCGGCTATGCCCGCCTCACGTGGCCCAAGGACTACGGCGGCGCCGGCCTGACGCCGCTGCACGAGGTAGTCTGGACCCAGGAGGTAGAGCATTTTAAAACGCGCGATGCGCACTTCGTCATTGGCATAGGTAACTGTGGCCCTGCGATCCTGCATTTCGCGGAGGAACAACAAAGACGCGAACTACTGCCGCGTATGGCCAGCGCCGAAGATGTCTGGTGCCAGCTGTTTAGCGAACCCAGCGCTGGTTCGGACGTGGCAGGATTGCGTACCCGTGCCGACAAGAATGGTGATGATTGGACGCTAAATGGCCAGAAGATCTGGACCTCGGGCGCGCAATACTCGGACTACGGTGTAGTGCTCACCCGCACCGATCCAACGGTCTCCAAGTACCGCGGTCTCACGCTCTTTATGATCGATATGCGCCAACCGGGCGTAGAGGTGCGCCCGATCAAACAAATGGATGGTGGGCAGCACTTCAACGAGGTATTTTTCCACGATGCCGTTGTGCCGGACAGCTACCGGCTCGGTGACGTGGGCGGCGGCTGGACAGGCGCCCTCACCATACTGATGAGTGAAAGACTCGCCATCAGTGGCGTACAGCCGACCGGTTTCCCCCAGTTTCTGGATCTCGTAAAGTCACTGGAACTGGATGGGCAGCCGATTGCGAATGATCCCATCGTGCGCGATCGCCTGGCCAGCTGGTACAGTCAATACGCCGGTCTACAAGCGCTTTACAAGCGCATGCTAACCGCGGTGGCAAAGGGCGGTATCGCCGGTGCCGAAGCCTCCATGGGAAAACTGGTCGGCGCGGTAATGAATCAGGAGATCGCCAACTTCACCTGCCAGTTATTCGGGCCAGCGGGCATCATACTGGACCCGGAAATCAGTCCCGAACGGGCGCACTTCGAGGAGCAGGTCCTGTTTTCTCCTGGCGTACGTCTGGCCGGCGGCACTGACGAAGTCATGCGCAATATTTTGGCAGAGCAGGTGCTGGGCTTGCCGCAGGAACCACGGGCAGACAAGGGAATCGCATTCCAGGATATTCCAACCGGGCCGGGCTAGATAACAACAGCGCGCGCCCAGTTTCTTAACGGTGGCCTGCAGGCTCTGTGAACTTCACAGCGAGCCCTGCAGCGCGGTCGTCGAGCGGTGTCAGCCCATCAGCCCCATATACAACACAACCAGAATGGCCGGCGGTACCGCATAGCGCAGCAGGTTGTACCACAGGGTATACCCGGCAGAGCTCATGGGTGACAATTCATCTCGCGATTGATCTTTTGACATGGCCCAGCCCACAAAAACAGCAATGAGCAAACCGCCAATGGGCAGCAACAACTTCTCATACACATGTTCGAGAATACCATTGAAGTTCATTCCCAACACGGTGACATCACTCATCACGTTATACGACATCAGGCTCAGGAGACAGCAAGTCGCGAGGGCTCCCGTGACGAACAGAGCGCTCTTGTGACGGGTCACACCGTAGCGCTCCTCTACCCAGGTATTTACTGACTCCACCAGACCCACCATGGACGTAATCCCCGCCACAGAAAGCATAAGAAAAAACAATACACCAAACAGGTGGCCTGCCGGCATCTGAGCAAAGGCAACAGGCAGAGTCTTAAAAATCAGCCCGGTGCCCGCTGCGGGGTCAAGACCATTGTTGAACACGGCGGGAAAAATCACCAGCCCGGCCAACAGGGCAATAGCCGTATCCGCTGCAACGATAATCAGGGCGGAGCGGCCAATTGAAATGGAGCGTGGCAGGTAGGAGCCGTAGGTCATCATACCCCCCATAGCGACACCGATTGAAAAGAACGCCTGCGTGATGGCTGCCAGAACTGTGCCCGCATTCACCTTGCTAAAATCCGGGGTAAGCAGCCAAACCAGCGCTTCTTCCATGCCGCCTGCAAACACGTTGTAGCAGGCAAGGCCAACAAGAAGAAGTATCATCGTTGGCATCATCACCACCACAGCGCGCTCGATGCCCTTGCGTACACCCGAATAAATAATGAGCCCGGTGATACCCAGACCCACCAGTGTCCAAAACAGCATGCCTGCCGTACTCGCCAACACGGCGTCGAATTCGACGGCAGCGGATTCAGCAGTCACACCGGCAAAACCAGTCGTGAGTGCCTTGTATAAATACCACAGCACCCATCCCACGATGCCCGCATAAATGATTTCAATCACAAATGCGGCTATCAGGCCCATGCTGCCCACACTGCGCCAGTGATTGGAGCGTCCACTTTCGCCAGCCACACGCGCCATAGACGTAGAGGGACAACCCTGCCCGCGCCTTCCGATCAGTAATTCTGACATCAAAATAGGCATGCCGATGCCAAACGCGCACAGCAGGTAGATCAGGATAAAAGCCGAACCACCGTTTTCGCCGGCGACGTAGGGAAAACGCCAAATATTGCCAAGGCCTACCGCGAATCCGACCGTAGCCATGAGGAAGGCGAAGCGAGAAGACCAGTGCGCGCCAGCGGCTGCCATGTAACTCTCCCGTTATTGCTGTTGTTTAAGCCAGTCTACCGAAATTCACAAGCGGCTTCAGGTTTCCAAAGGCTGTGTCGCCTGCAATAACCAATCTCGCTCCGACCCGGCCAGCAGCGGCCCTATCTCATCCATCACTCGCTGGTGATAGTCATTGAGCCAAGCGATCTCGGTATCATCTAGAAGGTCAATAACCAGTAAACGGGTATCGAAAGGAACCAGGCTCAGAGTGTCAAACTCCAGCATGCCCCCGTCACCCGCAGCGCTGTCTGACTCACGCACGATCTGCAGGTTTTCACAGCGCATGCCGAAGGCACCGTCACGGTAATAGCCTGGCTCATTGCTCACGATCATACCCGGCAGCAGGGGCACAGTGCTCACAGCCTTGGATATTCGTTGAGGGCCTTCATGCACACTGAGAAATACACCCACCCCGTGCCCCGTGCCGTGGTCGTAATCAAGTCCTTCACGCCACAAGAATTGACGCGCAAACGCATCCAGTTGTGTACCCGTTGTTCCCCGCGGGAAGCGGACACGGGCTAACGCGATATGACCTTTCAACACCAGAGTAAACAAACGGCAGATTTCCGCATCGGGCTTACCGATGGCCACGGTGCGAGTAATATCCGTTGTACCGTCGAGATACTGCCCTCCGCTATCCACCAGGTAGACGCTGTCAATGGGCAGGGCGGCTGGTTTTCCATTGAGGTGGTTGTAATGGCACATGGCGGCATTCGCACCGGCTGCAGATATCGTGTCAAAAGAACAGGCGTGAAATCTCTCGCCCTGCGCTCGTTCGCGGTAAAGTCGCTCGGCAAGCGTCGCCTCATCGTGCAGGCGCCCCGCCGCGACTTCAGCATCCAGCCACGCGAGAAAGCGAATCTCTGCGACGGCATCGCGCCGATGCGCTCTGCGACTACCCTCACTCTCTACCGCGTTTTTACTGGCCTTTGGTAATTGCACCGGATCGGCTCCGTCGACCAGTATCGCCCCGGCATTTTCCAGAGAAAACTGCACCCAGGCACTGGCAGCACCGGCGTCTGCCAACACACGCAGACCAGAGTATGCAGCAAACACCTCGACAACGTCTTCCTCCGGCACCACCCGGACACCCTCCCCCGCATGCTCAAGGAAACCAGCCGGCAAGCGCCGGGCGTCAACAAGCAGAGTGACAGACCCGTCCGCGGCCAGCATCGCCAGGGACTGCACCACAGGGAGTTGGGGCATATCCATACCGCGGATATTGAGTAACCAACTAATTGAATCCGGCGCAAACAAAAGTGCGGCATCGCAACCGCGCTTTACGAGCATGCGTGCAATGCGCTGACGCTTCGACAGGCTGGACTCACCGGTCAGGCTATCCCCCAGCAAAAGTGCCGGTTGTGCCACCACAGCAGGACGGTCTGCCCAGCAGCGATCAACCGGGTTGTCTGTGTCCGCGACCAATTCCACCTCCGCCTGCCCAAGCGTTTTCTGCGCAGCCCTGAACCAACGCAGGCTATGCAGGCGTGGATCGCAGGCAACACGGCTCTCAGCCGGAAGCACCGATGCCAACCAATCAGCCAGGGGCTCGTCCAGCAGGTGATGATACTCAAACAGGTCCGGCGGGACCTCAGAACTCACTTGCACTGTGTAACGCCCATCGACAAAAATAGCCGCAGTGTCTCGCAACACAACCGCGAGTCCCGCCGAACCGGTAAAGCCGCTGAGCCAGCGCAGGCGTTCATTGCGTTCAGGAATATACTCGCCAAGATATTCATCGGAGCGGGGCACCAGACAGGCGTCGTAGCCGCACTGCGCCAGCAGTCCCCGAACGGCATCGAGGCGATCAGCAATAAGCATCATCGCGAGCCTCGAGATTGAGTGAAAGAGCGGTTAGTCGCGGGGTGCGACAGCCGAGTGCCGCGCAGGCACGAAGGCCTATCCCTCGTAGAGATCAAAATCGTCTTTGGAAATACCACAATCCGGACATTCCCAGTCCTCAGGTATATCCTCCCATTTTGTCCCGGCAGCAATACCATCGTCAGGCAGCCCCTCGGCTTCATCATAGATAAAGCCGCAAATCACACATTCATACTTCTTGAAATCAGAATCACTCATTTAACGATCTCTCATCTGCTTGATTTATCCGCCGGATTATACGGCACAGCCGACACCGGGACGGTTCTGTTAGTCAGCGGAACTATACCAGAGCCGGTCTAAAAATTGCCGTCAACGCTAATCCGGTATTTCTCACCTTCCGGGGTAGCGATCAATCCCAGCATTTCCTGCATCTGCGGTTCCAATTCATCTTCACTGCGCATCAGGATATTTAACGAGTAGCGCCTGTCATCCAGCATCAGTCCCCCGCTGGCCTCAAGCGTTCCTGTAAGGGTAACAATTTCACCGCGCAGGGGTTCACCATCGAGTTGCTGTAAATCCAGTGCATAGCTACCCAGAGGCACGAGGCCACGCGGTGATTGCCAGGCGCCATCCTGCCAGACTAGTCTGCCCTGGGCACTGGCAGGCAAACCGTTGCTTAACGTGAGTTCTGAGAGCTGCAGTTTAAAGAGCCCATCGAGCGCAACGGGGGCGAAATGGCGCAACACACCGGCGGCCATCTGCCCTTCGAAATCGTAAATCTCCAGATCGCTTTTCCCCCTGAGCAACAGATCGCCGGAAAATATTTGGTTGCCCCAGTCGCTGCGCACATTGATACGCGGCGCAAATAACAGCAGGGAGAAAGGCTCAAGGCTCCAACTAACAGAACCAAGATGCCAATAGCCCTGAGGTAGTCGCAAGCGCACCGCCGATGCATGACCATCCCAGATCGTGCCACTCAATCCACTCATCATCAGCTGATCGACAGGCACCACATAGTTCAAAAGGCGCGCGGGAACAGACACCAGCAGCAGTAACAATAGAAGGAGAGACAGACTGGCTGCCCAGAGAAAAAGAGGCATTTTCATACTACCCCGCCTCGGCTATCTTGACGGTGATATTGACCAAACCCGATGTTCCGGCCTGGGTGAGGGAAAGCTCCCGCACCAATAGCCCCTTGCCGTTTTCCATCTCATGCAGCCACTGCATCATCGCACCGAAATCCGCATTCTCAAGACGCACCTGAATTTCTCCCTGCCGGTTCGGTTGCATGCGAATCACCGGCAGTTTGAACCGAGTGGTCGATTCATTGATAACAGACGTGAGGTTACGCCGCGTGCCCGACTGGGTCCCGCTCTTGCGCAACTGCAAAATTTGCGACACCATCGCATCCACACGGACACGGGATTCCGCGACCGCCTCGTTCTGAACAATCAGTGCCTCCCGTCGACTATCCAGAGGCACCCATAACAGAATATACAGCAGGTAAACCAGCACAGCGCTTGCCAGCACCAACAGGCTCAGTTGCTCTCTTTGCGCTAGCTGTGAGAACCACTGTTTCATAGTCACCCCTTGACTCGCAAACGGGCACTGACCTCGTTACCACGTGTATTACTACTCTCCATTACCGCCTCAAGGCCAGCATCGTTGATACGACTGCGCAGATTTTCCACGGCGTCAAAATTTCGCGCTCCTATGTTGAGACGCATCTCGTCACTCTTGTCGTTGTAGTTAATGCTCGTAATCGTTGTGCCGGGCACAGCATTTACCGCCGCACCCACCGTATCCAACAGCCGCACAAATCCACTGCCTTCACCTGACCCGCCCATGGAATCGAGCTGGCGACGCAGCTGCTTCTCCACGTCGACCACGGCTCCCCGAGGAAAGGCGCTGCGATAGCTCATCTCCATGGCAGTGCGCATGGCGAGATTTTGTTGTGAGAGGCCGCGATACTCCGCATAGGTCGCCGAGACTTGTAGGGTAAAAGCCGCGACAAAAGCCATCGCTACCAGGCGCCACTGCCGCCACCATAGCCCCAGTGGCAGGCGGGGCGCGTACTGCCCCTGTAAAAGATTGAGTTTGGGTTCCACAGACTCGCTGAGCATCAGGGCGGCACAAAGACCTCCCTGCCGCCACTGCACCTTGTCTCTGAATTCAACAGGCACCAGGGCGATATCCGCATCCTGGTCAGTCCCGTAGACCACGATAGCCTCGGGGTGATCGGAATCACGCAGGACACCCTGCAATACGGGATCAACCATGGACCGCTCCAGTGTAAAACCATCGCACAGTCCAGTACGCACAATCACGTTGGCATCCTCCACCGCTAGACACCATTCGCCCGTCTGCCATGGCAGCAAGAGAGGCTCGGGCAACCACGCGGCCATGTCCGGCAGCGACTCGATAATCACCTGCCAAGCGGCCATTTTCTCGTGCGCAACAATAGCAACGCCGTAATCTGTGTCACTTAGCGGGCAATAAGCAAAATGCAGGTCTTCCACGTCAGTAGCGACCTGCTCTTCAAGAGAAAACGGCAGTGACCTGCTGAGGTGCTTTTTTTCCTCCGGAGCGACCGGCACCGTCAACAGGCGGGCGTCCTCTCCCGGCACCGCGAAGCAGGCGCGAATACGACGCTGTGAAAGGGCCGCTGCCAGTTGCTCAAGCACCTTCTCATTATCCAGCCAGCGTGGCTCTGTCGCGGCACCGGGGGGGTACCATGCCAGGCGGTCGCCGACCAGTCGTACTACAGTCGTGTCTCGCAAAACGTTGCTGTTCCCCGGATATGTCTCATTCGGCCGATGTAAGACAATTATTTAAAGGCTGCCGCTGGCTCTGGAAATCGATCCGACCACGCGAGCTCGCCGCTGCAGCACACTGTACAATCGCATTTCCCTGTCGGCAACCTTCGCAGTTGCCGACAGCAGGAAATAGGAGCTGCTTTCGCCAAGTAGTGCACTTGCTCCATCCATTTCCGCTCTTTTGCCCGCGAATACCGGGCTTTCCAAAAACGCTTTCTTATCCTGGTACTCGCTGCTGCGCAAAGCCTCTCCCTCCTCTTCCGTCAGCGGGTTCAGGTTGTCGTCTTCATTGATACTGCGCAGCACCGTCGGAGGGGCCGTGTGAATATTCAGCTTCGTCGCTTCGGGAAGCGCGGCTACCCAAGGGGCCAGTGCAGCATAAATTTCCGGCGTCATGTTGGCTACGGCACGCAGTTCACTGACACTCGTCAGGCTGCGATTGGGTGGGCGATACGCGGGAGTTAAACCCGAGTAATAGCTATCCTCGGCCCCATTGAGGGCAGGCTCCTGATCTTCATCCAGCCAATCACTGATCGCATCAACAATAGCAATCGCCTCTTGCTGGCTCAGGGCCGGCTCACCGAGGGCCTGCAACAGGCGGATAAACTGCTGCTGCTGGGGCGTGAATTTACGCGGCTGTCCTGGCTGTATTGCAATTCTTTCAGCTAACAGGTTCAGGTTGAAAAGTCCCTGCAGATCTTGTAATTCTCCCTGGATCCAACCGATACCCTCCAGAGGCATCGGCTGCTTGACCTGGTCGCTATTCCAGATCTCCGTGAGATCATCTCTGGGAATTTCGTCCTGCTTATCCTGATCGTAGTCCGCTTTCAGGGCCATACCCGCCAGCTCCTCACCGGCGCGCAAATAAGCCTGCACCTGCGCGTCAGACAGTATATTGGCGCTTCTTTGGTAATAACGGTTGAACTCGCTTTTCATGGCAACAACCAGCGCCGCCGCCAATGCAAAAATCAGCATGGCGACTATCAACGCGGCGCCACCCTGGCGCTGCCGGCCAATAAGCCTTCGTCGATCTCTAAAGCGGAGGTAATGCATACAATCGCCTGATCTCTTCCCAGTCATCCAACTGCAGCAGAATTTCTACGGCGGTCGGTGGCGCAAGGCTGGCACCGGGCGCACTGGTATCGGCCACCCAGTTTTCGGTCCAATCGGAGGTATCTATGTTCAACCCGCGACTGCTCACCTGCAACTGATCCAACCCTGCCAGAAAACGCAGTTGCACCTCTTCTACACCCTCCAGTAGCAGCACACTGGTCGGCTCGGTGCTTGCGGCTCGGTCCAGCACCGTGTAGCTGTCCCGCCACAGTGCATCGTCTTCAAGACGGTAGTTCACCCGCTGCAAATTGCTGCGTGGATAGCCATTCGGGTTGTGCCAGCCGGTGCGGGTAAAACTCAGGGGAAACCGGGCAAGCAACCCTCCAGTCAAGCCGGGTTCCCGTTCGCCGAATTCATCCCGAATAGAACGATCAACAAACTGGCGTAAGTCGCGAGAGAGGATCATGAAGGCACGGTTGATTTCATACGAGCGGTCAGTGTTCTCACGCAATCGTTCGGCGCCACTCAAGACGGCGGAGAGACTGGTGTAGGCAATCACCGAGACAAATGCCGTTATGCCAAGCGCAATCAGCACCTCTACGAGAGTAAAACCGGCCGCCGCCCTGCGCGACATCACGGCTCCTCCGGGGGGGGAGGGTCACCCTCCTGCGCCTGTAATTCTTCCTCGTCAGCTTCAAGATCACTGGTCATAAATGCGGTTAGCGTATAAACAGGATTATCGCTCTGTTCTCCCTCGGCGGCGACATTGATTTCGATACGATAGAACTTATCCATAGGCGTGGTCTTGGTCTCTTGCCACCAGCGCCAATCGCGACCGGCCATAGGGGATACGCCGTTATTTTTCCCCGCTACCAGATTGCCGCTAGCCCCAATTATGAGCCGCATTTCATTGAGTTTATTGGCCGCTACCATCTGTGCAATGGTCTTGTCACGCAGATACGCGGTATCGTTCATCTGCTGCGACAGCGCCATCAACACAGCGGGCAACGCGATAGCCACAATGGCTAACGCTACCATTACCTCCACCAGTGTGAACCCTCTGCTGCTCACTAGAAATCCTCGTCGTCCGGTATGCCGCGGCGCATTACCTCAAACCGTCCCAACAGGTCCCACTCGATACGCCACAGCAATTCACCATCATCGGTCCGAACCACATCAATAGCTCCCACCGTCGTTTCGCCACTGGCATAGAAAACAACTTGCGGAGCCACTATATCGCTGCCCTCGTCCTCCAGTGATAGCTCCACCAGCGGTGCGTCCTCCAGTTCAAGCTGCAGAGAAATACCCGGGGCCATAGCCTGAGTCTCGAACAGGTCTTTGCCGCTGGCAGGCGTTTTCCAGCCATCCAGAGCGCGCTCCAGCCACTGATAGCGGTAAATGACCTCACTCCCCTCCAGACTTTCTTCGAGCAACAATCCGTAATCGATGCCCGACATTTGTGCTTCATCCAGGGCATAAGCACCAACACTTGCCAGATTGCGCACTCTGGACTCCAGCTCGACCTCCTGTCCGCCAGAGGTAAAATTAAAGCTGACCATGGAGGTAATCAATACGATAACGAACAGGGCAACGAGCAGCTCCAGCAGGCTGAAACCCTGGTGTCGAAAAACGGTAGGGTCGACACCGCACCGCCGCACGGCGTCGCTGTGAGGCTGACCTTGTTTCGTTTTCATCGGCAATTGCAGGTGCCAGCGGGTAGCCAAACGCGCAACGGCGAGGAACACAGGGCGCGAGCCCAAGGAAGGTTATTCCTTACTTTTCCAGTTACCGATATCGGCATTCTGGCCCTCACCACCCGACAGACCATCGGCGCCCAGCGTATAAATATCCACCGCGCCATTTTCTCCGGGACTCAGATAAAGATAGGGGCGACCCCAGGGGTCAAAGGGAAGTTGCTCCAAGTAGCCACCCTCCTTGAAATTGCGCGGTTCGGGATCCAGCGTGCTGGCCTCCACGAGGGCCTCGAGGCCCTGCTCTGTCGTCGGATACCCATAGTTATCCAGACGATAAATTTTGAGGGCCGTTTCAATCGCATTGAAATCAGCCCGCGCCTTTTGCACACGCGCCTCATCTGCACGGTTCAATACGGTGGGCGCGACCACGCTGATCAGCAATCCCATAATGACCAGCACCACCAGTATCTCAACCAGTGAAAAACCTCTATTTCGCTTCGCCTTCATTGCTTAATTCACCATTGTATTTAAATCGAATATAGGCAGCAGGATGGCGAGCACAATCGTCAGTACCATACCACCCATAAACACCACCATCAGCGGCTCGAACAGGCTCATCAAGGTGCCCAGTGTCATCTCCAGCTCGCGCTCCTGATTAGTCGCTGAGCGCTCCAGCATGGTCTCGAGTTCACCACTGGTCTCGCCACTGGCTACCATATGCACCATCATGGGCGGAAAACGGCCACTTTCACGCAGAGCCCTGTTCAGGCTACTCCCCTCTTGCACGTGCTCTGCCACCTCCTCACTGTCGTCCCGTAACACCAGGTTGACCATAACCTGTCCAGAGATTCGCAGTGACTCCAACAGAGGCACTCCACTGGCCATCAGTATACTCAGTGTCGAGGCGAAACGCGCCGTGTCCATTACGATGAGCAACCGCGACAAACCCGGTATCCGCAGCAACAGTCGATGCCAGCGCTTGCGGCGCTGTGGCGGCCGCAAAAAGCGTCGAAACAATACGATAAACCCCACCGTCCCCAGCACCACCCATAGCCCGTATTGCTGGGAAAAATCACTGGCCACAATCAAACCTTTTGTCAGCACTGGTAAATCACGATTACTGTGCGCAAAAATACCGACCAGTTCCGGCACCACGAATACCATCAGCAAAAAAATTACTGCCACTGCCACGCCGACCAGTATAAAGGGATAGATCATAGCCATTTTGAGTTTCTGACCCGTGAACTGCCGTTGCTCCGTATAGTCCGCCAGATTCTCAAGTACCGGGCCAAGATAGCCCGCGTGCTCTCCGGCGGTGACCATCGCGCAATACATTTCATCGAATACTCGTGGGAACTCTCCCATGCCATGGGCCAGTGTGTGCCCCTCGGCGACCCGGGAACGTACCTGCAACAACATACCTTTAATACGTGGACTGCGGCTTTGTTCCGCCGTAGCCTGCAGGGCCTCGTCCAGCGGCAAATTGGCCTCGACCAGCGTGGCGAGCTGACGCGTGACCAACGCCAGGTCACCAACGCTAATCCGTGAAAAATGGACGGGGAGGCTAAAGCGGTCCTTTTTATCCTCGGCGCGATTGGCTTCGGCAACTTCGACCGGGCGCAATTCCTTGCCGCGCAATTGCCCGCGGATTTGGCGTTCGGAATCTCCCTCCAATACACCCTTTACCATTTTGCCGTCGGCGTTGAGCGCCCGGTAACGATAAGCGGTCATGGCTCAGTTCACCGCCAGTCAGGCAATGGAGGTCACGCGCATGACCTCTTCAATGCTGGTTTCGCCTGCCAGGATACGACGTCGGCCATCATTTTCGATACCCGGGTAGTGTTGACGCGCAACCTTCAGCACATCCTGCTCATTGGCGCTCTCGTAAATTAGCTGGCGCATTGCATCGTCAATTTCAATCAACTCATAGATGCCGGTACGCCCGCGATACCCCGTGTACTTGCATGCCTCACAGCCGGTAGCATGAAAAATGTTCACCTGCTCGCCGTCGTCAAGATGCAGTTGCTGTCGCTCCGCAACGTTGGGCTCGGCCTCTTCCTTACAATCAGTGCAAAGTAGACGCACGAGACGCTGGGACATAACAGCCACCAGGCTGGAAGAGAGCAAAAAAGGCTCAATTCCCATGTCCTTGAGCCGGGTTATCGCGCCAATCGCGGTATTCGTATGAAGCGTCGACAAAACAAGGTGACCTGTAAGCGAGGCCTGCACCGCAATTTCAGCCGTCTCAATATCCCGAATTTCGCCCACCATGACGACATCAGGATCCTGCCGCAAGATAGCGCGCAATCCGCGGGCAAACGTCATATCCACCTTGGGGTTCACCTGGGTCTGACCAATACCGGCCAACATGTACTCCACCGGATCCTCGATGGTCAATATATTGCGCGAGGATTCGTTAATCTCCCCCAGCCCTGCATACAGCGTGGTGGTTTTACCCGAGCCGGTAGGGCCCGTCACCAGAATGATACCGTGAGGACTGTGAAGGTGCTTTTTGTAGGCACCCAGCACCTGCTCATTCATCGCCAATTGTTGTAACTGAAGCTGGCCCGCCGCGGTATCAAGCAAGCGCAACACAACCCGCTCTCCGTGCGCGGAGGGAATGGTAGACATACGAATATCCACCGCGTGCCCGGCAATTTTCACCGAGATACGGCCGTCCTGTGGCACCCGCTTCTCCGCAATATCCAGTCTCGCCATCACCTTCAGACGAGACACCAGCAAGGGCGCCAGCATGCGCTTGGGTGACAGCACCTCCGAGAGAACACCGTCTACACGATAGCGCACACTGAGCCGATCCTCGAACGTCTCGACGTGTATATCCGAGGCCTGCTCCCGCACGGCTTGCGACAGGATGGCGTTGATCAAGCGGATAATGGGCGCGTCGTCTTCCGCATCCATCAGGTCACCTACATCGGGAATGGCGTCTGCGATGCGACTCAGATCGGCGTCGGAGCCGATGTCCTCGGCCATTTGCACGGCCTCGTTATCCGTGCGCTGATAGGCAAGCGTCAGCCGCCGCTTGAAGTCGCCTTCAGGTACCTCGCGAAGACCAAAGGGAATGCCAACAAAACGCCGCAATTCGACCAGCACGTGCACAGAGGGCTGCCCGGTATGCACAACCAAGATAGAGCCGTCCTCGGCGCTGTCGAGCAACACGTTGTGCTGTTGGGCAAACGTAAACGGCAGGCCGCTGCGAACGGGATCGGGCCCGCTCACCGTATCTACCTGCGGTTCCGCGCTCACGGCACCTCCGCTGGAGGCGTGGGCGCACCGGGACCATCAGCGCCAGACTGCTGGGCACTGAGTGCTTTCAGCTCTTGTATCTGGGTCTCCCACTCGGGCAGCTCCGGAATATCCTGATCATCGAGGTAGAGCAGACCCTGAGCCTTACGCAGTGCCTGCTGGTCACGAATATAGCTGTATTTCTGCGCGGTCGCACCGGCCAGCTGCTTGTTGTCCCGAATAATCGTGGGGCGCAGAAAAATCATGAGATTCTGTTTGGTCACCTGCTCACGGTCGCTGCGAAACAAACGACCGAGATAGGGAATGTCGCCGAGGAAAGGCACTTTCTGCTGCGCGTCCTGCACGTCATCCTTGATCAGGCCGCCCAGCACGACGATTTCTCCATCGATTGCCAGCACCTTGGTCTGAATCATGCGCTCGTTGGTAATCAGATCTGAAGCGGCTACCGAGAGGCCGCTGAGGCTGGAGACCTCCTGTGAAATATCCAGCACAACGGCGTCGCCTTCATTGATATGAGGCGTTACTGTGAGGGTAATGCCCACATTCTGGCGCTCGATAGTCTGGAACGGATTCACCGACGAACCGGCGCCACCCGTGTTGGTGAACGAGCCTGTCACAAAGGGTACATTCTGCCCCACCGTGATAAAAGCTTCCTCGTTATCCAGCGTAAGAATACTCGGCGTCGACAGAATGTTGGCATTCTGCGTTTCCTTCAGCGCATTGAGTATCACTACCATGGTCAGGCTGTCATCAATCTGCCCCCAACCGAAGGATAAGCCGGGCGTACCCGCCAGGGCGCCCGCAACGTCGGTGAGATTAAAATCATTGTCCTGATTGGACGCGTTGTTGTCCTGTCCGGGAAAAATCGCGTTAGCCAAATTTTGGGTGCGTATGTCGTTGGCATTGACATTGCTGCCGAAGGAGCCGTTTGAATCTGCAAACAACCACTGCAGACCGAGGTCCTGCCCATCGATCACTTCCATCTCGACGATAATCGCCTCCACCAGCACCTGGGCCCGGCGAATGTCCAGGCGATGAATCACCGCCTCCAGCGCCGCCATTTCATCAGCGTCTGCAGTGATGATCAGGGCATTGGTACCCTCGTCCGCTTCAATGGTGGCACTGTCGGACTGTCTTCGAGCGGGGCTGCCCTCTGCCGGCTCCAGATCACTGATATTCTTCATCACGCGGGTGAGCACATCCGCTATCTCTGGGGCCTCGGCGTACTCCAGATAAATCACCTTGACGTTACCACTCTGCTCCAGCGGCGTATCGAGGTGTTTAATGAGCGTGCGCAAGCGGGCACGCTCGATCTCATCACCACTGACCAGCACGCTGTTCGTGCGAGAATCGGAGACCAATAACACCTCGGGCTCTCCGCCAGACTGTTTGGCCTCGGACTTGTTCAATTTATCCAACATTTTTACCACGTCGTCTGCTACGGCGTAGCGCAATTTAATGATGTCGGTCTGCTGCACAGCGGACTTGTCCATGCGATCGATAATGCTCGAAATTTTGTCGATATTAGAGGCAACGTCGGAAATAATAATGGCGTTACTGGGTGCGTAAGCTGCCATGTGGGCCTGCTGTGGCACAAGCGGCCGCAGTACTGGAATTAACTTGGCAGCGGAGATGTTTTCCAGCCGGATCACCTGGGTCATGTACTCCTCAGTTCTGGTGGCAGTTGCCTCATCACGCACGGCCACTGGCGATGAACGCGCGTCCTTGCTGGGAATCACTCGCACCACATCACCGGAGCGCACGGCGGTGTAGCCATGCACCTCAAGGATGGAAAGAAACAATTCGTAAAGCTCACTGGCCGATACCGGACGGGTGGACACTACCTTGACCTTGCCCTTCACTGCAGGGTCGACCACGATGGTTGCACCGGTCACCTCAGCCACGAACTTGATAAGCTCCTGAATATCCGTGTCCTTCAGATTTACCGTGTAATCTTGCGCCCACACAGGAACCCCACCGAGCAACAGGCCAAACATCACGGCCAATGCAGGCAAAAGGCGAAATCTTGAATTGGTGCTCACTGACACGTCATCCTTCTTGCTATTGTCACTCTGTCGCCCCGCTGTCCAGGTTCACACTGAGCGTTATTTGCTCACCACCGCGCTCAATCTCGAACACCGCTTCACTGGCGTCGCGCAGACCAGTGTACAACACCATGGTGTTTGCCGGGTTATCCAGATTGACGCCGTTTACCGCTAACACAAGATCTCCCGCTTTGAACCCCAGCTGGGCAAATTGTTCCCTGTCCTTGCCCGGGTT
>CAJQQW010000290.1 GCA_905480565.1 uncultured Halioglobus sp.
CTCCCGCTGGGCATGCGTTACCATCGCGATTACTTTGTCACCCTACGGTTTCCTACGATATGACTCGACTGGCGATACTCCTCTTACTGACGATCACCGCCTATGGCGCACAGGGACAGAATGCTGTGCCCGCACCACCCGAGCTGCCTGCAAAGGCCTACCTGTTGATCGATGCCAACAGTGGCCAGGTGATTGTCGAGCACAATGCCGACCAGCAACTACCGCCGGCCAGCCTGACCAAGATGATGACCGCCTACGTGCTGGCGGAGGAAATCAATGCGGGGAGGGTCAGCGAACAAGACATGGTCAGGATTAGTGAGAACGCGTGGTCGCAAAACCCAATCTTCCAGGGCTCCTCCCTGATGTGGATCGAGCCGGGCAAAGATGTGTCCATTGCCGATCTGCAGAGGGGCATCATTATTTCGTCGGGTAATGACGCGACGCTGGCGGTGGCGGAGCATATCGCGGGAACCGAAGCCGTGTTCGCTGAAATGATGAATAACAGCGCCAAAAAGCTGGGAATGGATAGCAGTCACTACGTAAATTCCCACGGTCTGCCCGACCCGGCGCACAAGACCACTGCCCGTGATCTTGCAACGCTGGCGCAGGCAATGATTAACGACCACCCGGAGCAGTACAAGATATACAAGGAGTTGGAGTTCACCTACAACGACATCCGCCAGTACAACCGTAATACGCTGATGCTGTCAGATTCCTCGGTAGACGGGATCAAGACCGGTTATACCAAGGAGGCTGGATTTTGCCTGGTGGCCTCGGCGCAGCGAAGTGATATGCGTCTTATATCTGTCGTGCTGGGCTCTGCGAGTACCAAGACACGTAAAAATGAGACTGCGGCGTTGTTCAATTACGGGTTTCATTTTTATGAGACCCGCACGATCTACACCGCCGGTGTCGAGCTGGATGCGCCTCGCGTCTGGATGGGTTTGCAGGATCACGTCCCTGTCGGCGTCCGGGAAAAGGTTGTTCTCACGCTTCCCCGAGGCAGTCAAGAGAAGCTGGAGACCGATCTTGAGCTGATACCTGAGTTGATGGCGCCGTTGGCTTTGGGTGATCGGGTAGGTACCGCTCTTCTCAAACTTGATGGGGAGACGTTGAAAGAAGTGCCTGTTGTCGTGCTGTCGTCGATAGAAGAAGCAGGCTTTTTTGCGCGCCTGTGGGACAGGGTGCTGATGTTCATCGCCGAGCTGTTCAACGCTGTCTAGTGATCCCGGAGGCATAATATTGTTGTATGAGTGAAACCGACGCGCCAAAAATCGAGTTTCCGTGTGAATACCCGATCAAGGTCCTCGGACGCAGTCACGAGGAATTTCGGCCTATGGTGATGGACGTTTTTGGGCGCCATGCACCGGGGTACAATGACGCGACGATTGAAGTCAGGCCCAGTCGCAATGGGACGTTCACTTCCCTCACGGTGTTTATCATTGCGACGGGCAAAGAGCAGCTGGAAGCCCTGCATGCGGATCTCATGGATATTGAGCATGTCAAAATGGTGATGTAGCCAGTGATGAATCCAGGATTGCTGGTGCGCGAGCTCGGACTTGTCGAGTATCAGCCGACGCTTGAAGCCATGCGGGCGTTTACAGATTCCCGGGACGAGAATACGTCGGATGAACTGTGGCTTTTGCAGCATCCTCCCGTGTTTACTCAGGGGCAGGCGGGTAAAGCGGAACATGTGCTCGCGCCGGGCGACATTCCCGTTGTTCAAGTGGACCGGGGTGGGCAAGTCACATATCACGGTCCCGGGCAATGGGTGCTTTACCTCATGGTGAACCTGCGCCGCCGCAATATGGGTGTCAGAGACCTTGTGAGCCTGATCGAGCAGAGTCTTGTTGCGGTGTTGGCAGCGTATAACATAGAGGCGGTCACCCGACAGGGCGCGCCTGGCGTCTACGTAGGCGAGCGGAAGATCGCTTCTCTCGGTTTGCGCGTACGGCGTGGTTGCTCTTACCATGGTCTCGCCCTGAATGCAGACATGGACCTTGAGCCCTTTGAGCGCATCAACCCCTGTGGCTACAAGGGATTGGAGGTCACCTCCATGAGCCAATTAATGGCTTCAGATACCCTCTTGGATTGCGATCAGGTTGGAAGTCGACTACTGGCTATCGTGCGGGACAAGCTGTGCAACCTCGTCAAAGTCTGAGTCGCGTCACGGTCGCTTTGTCAGTGAATAGTGCACCGGGCACTCATGGCGGTATTCGGTAGGGTATATGCGGGGTACATTGAGGCCCCACTGGTTCCCGGCCAACTTGTTAATTTTGGCTGCAGAGTCTGCTTTGCCTGTCTTTGTGGGCCAGGCGATGTTCCGTTCTTTACCCGGCCCTGCGGCTATTGCTATCGATTGTGATGCTGCTAGTTTGGCGTATCGGTTTTACAGCGGAGACCCCGGAGTTAGCTTTATTATTTAACAACCGTTGCGGTTTTTTTCCGTTATGGTGATGTGCACTCTGGTGATGGAGGTGCAGGTAAGATTTAGCGTCTTCAAGACCTCTATGGCCTATCTCTTGCTTGCGCTGGCGGTCGGTTATTCAGTGTGGTCATATCAGCGGTTTGTCGGGCCGCTGGAGCAGTTCTTGTCGGGTAGGTATGCGTCTTATAACGAGACCCTATATTATGTTTTTGGTTATCCAAAGGGAGCGACTTCATCAATTGTTGCGAAGGCGGTAGAAGCTGGTCGTTATATCCCGCCTTGCAGGCCCTATTCGTCCCCTGAGGAGCAAGCGTCGGCTACAGACTCACTGACACCCTAGCCGGTTTTCCTGCCAACGATAACGAACTGTCCACCAAGTAGCGGCCAAATCAGTGGCAAACGGAGATAGAGCTTCACCAGCAGCGGGTGTTGGGGGAGCTTCGAATCGGTACTGAAGGGGATAAAGCGGGCGACAACCTTCGTTACCTCATTTCAGTGAGGGTATCATCAGCAGTGGTGGCAAACCAAATGCCCCAGACGGTCATCCCCAGGATCGCCATCATGTCAAAAAGGCGTTCGACAATAATCGAGCCGAATGCAGCCACCCGCGAAACATTCGCCAGTCGGCCCAGCAGGTCGGCCCTCAGTGCCTCGCCCAGCTTTGCGGGTAGGATGTTGTTGGCGGCGAACCCTGAAATGAAGGCGATAGAAATTTGCCGGTCTGAAACCGGGGTTTGCAAATGAGACAGCAGCACTCTCCAGCGTATAACTCTTGCACCCAGCTCAACCCAGTAAAGGGCCAGTGCCAGTGCAATCCAGGCGGGCTTGATGCTGGCTAACTCTGCAGTCAACGCGTCCCAGCTGACATTGCGAATGCTGAGATAGAGCAATACGCCACCGATCAACAATCCTAGCGTGAGCTGGACTGGCCTGGATTGGAAAATCGGTTTTGACGCCCTTGTCACGTTGTTGCCGGCCTGGCCTTATATCTAAATTCGATATCTTGGTGGTTGTCGTATGGCCGGGGTAACCCCGCCGCCTTTGGCATATCTTGCCGGCACCCACTGTCATACTCGTTTCAACGACTCTGCTGCTCGTCTATCGGAGCATTCTCGCGAAGACCTGACGGGTTTGGATCCGCCTGTTCAGCGAGGGCTTGCCGTTGTCTATGATGTTAACACGATTCTTTGGTGCGCGACTGATGCGACAACGCCTTGGCGTTTGGCGCTAGGGTTGATTCGCCATAGGCACTCGCCTGGATTGTCCTGCCGCGTGCGAAGATCGCGATTGGGCGCCCGGACGCTTGAAGCACGCTATGGAGTCCGCAGCAGCGGCTAGACCACGGTGCGAGTTACTGTTGCGTCGGCCTACAGTTCGCGTATGCGGATATTGCGATACGACACCGGATCGCCGTGATCCTGTAAAACGATATAGCCTTCTGCGAACTTTCCGAAGTCGGGCATGTCTGCAAATTTACTGGCTGCAACCAGTGCGTCCCATTTTTTGCTGGTGCGCTTTATACTGACAACCTTTACTCCATTCAGCCAATGTTCGATATGGTTGTCCTTGATGCGGATGCGAACTTTGTTCCATTCTCCCGCCGGGTTTGCGGTCTCCGGCGTGGCGGCGATAAGGTCGTAAAGATCGCCTGCCCGATGAGTAATAATGTTGCCGTCCGAGTGCAGCTCGTTGTCCAGTATCTGCATCTCTATTCCCGTGTGCCAGGGCACGTTTTCCAATTCATCTTTAACAAGGTAAAAGATGCCGCTGTTCCCTCCGGGGGATATTTTCCACTCAAGGCTGAGCTCAAAATTTCGGAACGACTCGCGATAATAAATCAAGTCACCGGAAGGTCCGCCAAAGGCTGCGCTTTTTATCAGGTCCCACATGGGGAATATGCCGTCCTGCTCAAGCACCAGGGTGCCGTCTATTACCCGCCACTTGCTCACGTCGTTCTCTTTGCCGCCGTAGTTACGCCAGCCCGCCAGCGTCTCGCCATCGAACAAATCCCGCCATGCCGGCGCCAGCTGTGTTGGCGCGGCGGCTTCGGTATCAGCTGTAGGTATATTGTTCAGGGTATACCAGGCCTCAGCGGTCCAGAGCCTTGCGCCGGATGCCGAGCGCAGCCGGTCTGCCAGCCGCAGGTAGACCACATAGCCCGCCTGCAGGCCGGGTATACGCAGCTCAATATGCCGCCGGTCACCGGATAGCCGAATTGCTTCCACGGGCAGTGTTGTCTCATCGTACTTCGGCCCGCCGTACTGTTCAGTGGGATGGTAAAACCATTGCTTCACCAAAAGATCGTCGAGCGTCAGCTGTATATCTGCGGCCAGTGGCTGTGTAAGTTCGATGTCAAAGCCATCGCTCCGCGCGCGCACGGCGCGCATTTCAAACGCCCTGTCCGCTACCCAAATCATTCGTTCCAGTCCCTGCCATGCCTTGTCGTACTCACCCCAGTTGGGTCTGCTGCCGGCCTCGCCAACGAAAATCGAGCCGTCCGGGACTTGCAGCAGGCGATTGACACCCGCTTCAAACCCGGCGCTGAAATGGAAAGCGGCCCCCTGCTGCCGGTTATCCACTTCTTCAAGGAAAACGCGCTTGATGCCGCCGTTGTAGATATCACCGAAAATCCATTGTCCCGCATACGGCCCCTCTGCCAGTTGCAGGGGTTGGGTAGGGGAATTGCCGACCTCGTCCTGCGGCAACCAAACGCTGGGAGGGAGCTCCTGAGCGCCGATGACGCCGGGATCAGGCACCGCGCGAGAGCCGTAGAAGCCGCCCGGTTCGATTTCAATGAATTTGCTGGAGGGGAGCCAGTCGCCCTGATTATCAGTAACGTACAGGCTGTTTTCAGCACCAAGCGCGATACCGTTGGGCGTGCGGAAGCCAGCGGCGTGAACGACAGCGTTGCCGTTCTTGTCAACGCGCAATAATTTGCCCTGCGTGGGATATTGATCCGGGCAGCTGGCCCCGCCAGGGAGCACGCAAATTGATAGCAGAAAGTAAAAGTCATCCTGATGGTGGACCAGACCAAAGGCAAAGGAATGGAAGTTGCTGCTGGTCGGCCAGTCATAGGAGGCGGCGCGGTAAAGATCGATGACGTCGTCACCGTCCGTATCGATCAACTCGGTGAGTTCCTGCTTTTGCAGGACAAAAATCCGATCATCTACAACGGCCAAACCCAGTGGTTCATGCAACCCCTCAGCAATTCGCCGCACCCGCTGTTCCTCGGACGCCCTTGGGTCAACAAGAAAGACTGCGCCATCGAGGTCCCAGCTGGCGACTACCAGGCTGCCATCACTGAGCAGATCCATGCCTCCGACCCGTGGTTCGAACCCCTGCGGGGCGACCTTCTCAACGCGAAAAGACGGATGTAAAGCAGTCAGCTTGGGCAGTATGTCGTAATCGTACTCGGGCGTCGCCGTATAGGCCTGTCCTTGGGCGTCTAAGGGGCTGGCCTGAGGCACTATCGTCGTATCAACACTAAGGATATAGGTGATCGCGGCTTCTGCGTCCTCCCGTGATAATTCAGGGTGTGACGGCATGGGCACCTGTCCCCAGATACCTTTGCCGCCCTCAAGTACGCTGGTTGCAAGAGCTGAGACGACTTCCTCCTGTGCCTTCCCACGGAACTTTCCCGCAATTCGCGCCCAGGCTGGCCCAGATACTCGATGTCCCTCGGCGTGGCAGCCAAGGCAATCGCTGCCGGCGATAATCGCTTCACCCCGTTTCGCTACATCGCGGTCAGCCGATTTCAGCAGGCTGGCTGCTGACTCGGGCGGCCTGATGGCAGTTGCCTCTGACAGTGGCATTTCCAGCGTACCATCGGCGACGTGATACTGATTGCCACTATTGGAAAAGCCGGCTGTTATTTTCTGGTGATTATCGAGACGCTCGAAATGGCGGGTAAACACCGGGGTACCATCGGCACGGAGGGTGAATTCCGGCTGTTCGGTCAGCTCCAGCCTGTACCCCTCGGCGCTAAGTGCAAAACGCATGTAGGCCGTTTTTCGATCCTTGCCATACTCATGGCCCAGGTACTGAATGGTTGCGGGTACTCGTTTACCATCCGCCTCAATGAACCAGTCTGCATGATCTTCATTGCGATAGTACCAGGCACCCTCACTATGAGGTTGCGGTCCGTGCTGTTGATTGTAGGCTGGCCCGTCGAACTGCACCTTGCCTCGCCATACCTGGTAAAGAGACTGGTGCTGTATGTCGTATGCCACCCATATGTGGGGCGCTAGTGCGAACATCAGTATGCGAGGACGCTCGTCAAGGTTACTGCGCAGCACCCAGGGTGCATTGCCGCGGCCCTCAATCTGCTGCCTGCCGTAGGAAGGGTCGGTAACGAAGGGGGACTCGGTTCCCAGCAAGTGGCCTTGCAGTAACTCAATAACTGCGCCGGGCCCGTCTCGTTTAGCGAGGTTGCTCATGAAGGCAAGCTCGGAACGAGAAACCATGCCAAGTTGCACGATGCTGAACAGGCCAATCGATAACAGCAGTGCCAGCAACAAAGGAATGAGCAATAGATAGGCAATTAGTTTTTTCATGGTTTTGCAATTTTAATCCAGAGAGGATGCCATCAGCGGCGATGGCTCGACTGTCATGATAGCGGGGAACGCGGTTAGTGCAAGCGTGTGCAGATAAGCATGTACGTCCGTTTGCACAGGGCCAGCGGTCAATGAAATGAAAGGACGCTCTCAGTGTGCTAGTCTTTTTTTCGCGTGCTGCGTGTTAATAAAGACCGGGTTACAACCGTCGGTGGAGGAGTGCCATTAGTGACGATAAAAGCAATTGATCCTTGGGTGAACGTCAGTATGGGTTCCATGGCAAATACGCCTTTCATGAAAAAAGTGAAAGAAGAGTATTTCAAGGCCGGCGAAGATTTTTTTCGCGACATTGAGGCGGACGAACTGGTTGCGCGGATGGACGCGGTTGGTATTGAAAAGGCTTTTCTGACGGTTGATCCGGGCCGTCCGGAACAACGCGTACTGGACTTCACTACGAAGTATGCGGGAAGATTTTACCTGGCCGCCGCGCCACGCTTAAAAGAGGGCATGAACGCATTATGGGCGATGGAAGATCTGGCGCGCGATTATCCGGTCATCATGGCGCGGGTAATGCCCTTTGAGTTAGATCTTCCCCCAAGTGACCCAATCTACTATCCCCTCTATTCCAAGTGTCTCGAGATGGATATCCCTGTCGGTATTAATACGGGGCTGCCCGGCCCGCCGGTGCCCGGCGAGTGTCAGCATCCGATGGCACTGGATCGTATCTGCCTGCATTTTCCGCAACTAAAAATCATCATGCAACATGGTGCAGACCCCTGGTGGGATACTGCCATTCGTCTGATGATCAAGTACCGCAACCTGTATTTGATGACATCAGCCTACTCGCCGAAATATTTGCCGCAGTCGCTGCTGCATTATATGAACACTCGGGGCAAGCAAAAAATTATGTTCGCATCGGATCACCCTGTGCTTACCATGGATCGTTGCCTACAAGAGGCACAAGCACTCGACCTGCGTCCGGAAGTTCTGGAAAATTATCTATACAACAACGCTGACGTGGTACTTTTTGAGGAGCGTAAACCGCGCTATGGCGAGTTCAAGTAGGCGCCGCCACGACGTACCTGCACTGTTGTCTTGAGGGGGTTGAAACAAGCGAAAGGGAAATTCGATAAGTATTTGGACAAAAAAGGGGGCAAGTCGTTTCCCCCGGGATCTTTTGAATAATCCAGCTTGCGCCGAAGTCCATCGCGCTCTGGTGGTTGCTTGTTCGGTCAATAGGAAGATACGGTTTCAGTTCGAGGAAAAATTTATAGAAGACAACGCTACCTCAAGCGCCTGGTCATAAGGCGAGCAATGGTCTAGCAGGGCCGCCGTTTCTGATTGACGCAACCTACAGGGCGTAGGCTGCGGTTATGCTGGCATTTTCACCGGGAGGTTCAAAAAGCGTGCGGTTTCTATACGCAGAGCAATACGCAGACGCAGCGACCGACAGGTTTGGATCTGGCTGTATATGGGTATCAGCGTCCTTGAGCCTGTAGAGTTAAACCAGGCGGCAACCGTTTTCCTTAAGGCGGTGCGGCGCGACACCGACTGTGCGACAATTTTGGCGCACATATCAGGAGAAAAGTTCATGGCGGGCGATATCAAACCCTTTACACCGGGGCAAGAAAAGTTTGGCGGTTGGATTATAGGTAAGGTAGGCCGTTGGCAAACTGCGGTTTACGAGCTGACTGGTGGTCGCCTGTGGAATACTTTTCTCGGCGGCCCTGTGGCGATACTCACGGTGACAGGCAGAAAGACAGGCCGAGTGCGCAAGATACCGCTGTTATATTTGAAGCAAGGTGATGATGTTGTCATGACGGCTTCCAAGGGCGGCATGAGCAAACTGCCTGTTTGGTACCATAATGTCGTGGCAGCGGATACGGTCGATATACAGGTCGGAGCAGACAAGAAAACCTACCGTATGCGAGAGGCGACCCCGGAAGAGGAGATTGGCCTATGGCCTCAGCTGGAGGCCATGTATCCGGATTATAAAGAATATCGCGCGCGCACAGAGGGTGTTAGGAGTATCCCGATATTGATTTTTTCCCCGGCTTGAGCCGGGCCTCAGGCAACGTGCTCTTGTGTGTAACTTGCCAGCGTGGATGCACAGGCTTTGGCGGTCTCAGTACCCTTGGCCACAAAGTGCTCTGCGAAAAAAGCTGGTTGTCCTTCACTTTCGAAGTCATGCGGTGTCAGAACGGCGGAGAATACCGGCACGCCGGTATCAAGTTGTACAGACATCAACCCATCTATAACGGCGCCGGCAACGAATTCATGACGGTAGATGCCGCCATCCACGACTAGTCCGGCTGCCACGATCGCTGCGTAATCTCCAGAGGCCGCAAGTAACTTTGCTCTCAGCGGAATTTCGAAAGCCCCCGGCACCTCGAACAGGGAAACGTTTCGTCCGTCGCACTGGGAAAATTCGTGAAGGAAGGAGTCGCGCAGGCGATCCACAATATCTCGGTGCCAGCATGACTGTATGAAAGCGACGCGACCGCGCGCCGCGGTAACGATATAATCGGGATTAAACGACATCTGTTGTTTGCCTCTGGCTTCAAGTTAAACAACAGGGCAAACAAGACGCAGTGCGTGATCGGGATATTTCCCGACCAAACGAATGACACCTCGTTCTCATAACCAGACTGTCACTGTCGGCCCCGGAATCACACCGGGTCTGCTTGTCCTCCTGGCAAAGCCAAGAGCGCCCGCGGGCTACGCTTGTGCGATTACCGCCGGTGGGGACTTTCACCCCGCCCTGAGAACTTCCCGTTGACCGGGAGGGCGGCAAGGATACCCTATAAATTCCTCACCCTCAAACTGTCCGCTGGATCACGGGCGCAGTATTCACGCGGGGATATTTTATGTCGAATGCCTTGCAGCCTTGATCGGCCATGTTTTTGTCGCCTGCTGACAATTTGCCACTTTCTGTGCAGGCGCTCAATTTTTGATAGATCGATTCGTTGGCCGACCCACTCCTCGCCAGAATGACTGCTGAGGTCATTTTTAATGCAGGGCCCTTATCCCTTGAGAGCTAGCTCCTCATGCATGCGGCCACGGCGTAATATAAAAAAGAGCCTTATTCACCTCGGCAAGTTGTGGATTCTTGGCAGCGCGCCCATGAGAGTGGTGATAAAATCGCGGCCTGTTGTTTCCCCTTTTATTTGCGCTTCGAAACCGTCAATTAGTTGCTGTAACTTTCTGTGGCTGTCCTGGCCTTCGGTTTTGATTGAGTGGCGGTGCTGGCAGTAAAAGTCTCTGAGACACTGTTGTGTCAGGCCTCGCTGTAGCAGAAGTTTCCAGTGATGGTAAGCCATTGCCCGTATAACGAATGCCTTGCGTATCGCTCGCTGAGTTAATTGCTCATCGTCCGCGCAGGGCAGCAGGGGGTTGTATTCGCCTAATGCGCGAGCAAACATGCCCTGCTGGTCAGAGGCGATGTGTTCTCCTGCTGCTGAAAAACGCTTCACCCTGTGATTGCCACAACTGGGGCTGCCAGTGACAAGTATATAGGCGCAAAGCATCGGCGCGGACTCGAGTACATGTTGCGCAAAGCGAGTCAGTGCCATCGTGTAGTCGTGTTGATGGCCGGCCGCATCAAGCACCTGCACGGCACCTGTCTCTCCCACGAGGTGTATTGGCGGCCGCGGTACGCCCAGTCCGATTCCTACTTCGGGGCAGAATGTCCGGGTTTCAAATTGCGACAAAATGTTGAGCACATGGGCATTGGCGCAATTGGATTCGCCGTCATAGCGCACTGACTGTCCAGCCAGACAGGCGCCCAGACCGAGTTGTGGGCGTGCCGGCGCGTTGGAGTCTGGTTGGCTTTCTTGCATCGGCTCAGTCCTGCCAGAATATCGCGGCAGTGGTGTTGTTCAGGCGAACAGTAGCACGGATTGAATTACGCGTTTTTATCCGGCGGTTGGTCCACATAAGGTCAGTGGAACATAGCAGGGAGTCACGTGCCTGCAGTGTCGCGCATGCAATGTTCCCGCGCTGTTTAATGGTGTACCCTTTTGCTTCAGGAGGGGTTGAGGAACAGGCAGAGATGGACGTAAGCACTAAAAGCGGGATTGGCAGCCTCGCAGGCAGTCTGGTGCTGTTACTTATTTCATCGCTCCTGGCTTTGGTGGTAGCCGAATTTATTTTCCGTGCCTATAAGCAGATCGGATGGCAGAGAGCTGTCAAATATCATCAGCATGCGCTGTACCTCATGCTGCCGGACAGCCCCCTCGAGTATGTCCTCAGGCCCGGCGTAAAACGCGAAAATGAGGTGGCCAAGAGCGGTATCAAGTGGTCTTATCAGTTGAATGCCGACGGCTTTCGCGATGACGAGTTTGATGTTCAGTCCAATAAAAAGCGAGTGCTGTTTGTCGGTGATTCCTATGCCTTTGGGTGGGGTGTTGATCAGCAGGAGGTGCTGCCGTATCAGCTGGAGCAGTTGCTTGCGGGCCCACCGTATGCGATGGATGTCGACATCTACAATCTGGGTGTTCCAGGCTACAACACGGTGCAGGAATTTCACTTGCTGAATCAGGTGCTTGACCGCTACTCGCCGGAGCTTGTTATGCTTGGGTATGTTATGAACGACGCTCAACCCCAGGCCAATGTGCACGAGCGGCCATCGGTGCGTTATCGGTATGTGCGCTCGTGGTTGCTCGCGTTTATCAAGGAGCAATACAATTATTATATGCACGAGGGTGAGGCTGTACTGGCTACTGGTTTGAATCTGCCCGATAAGGATTTCGTCGCATC
>CAJQQW010000291.1 GCA_905480565.1 uncultured Halioglobus sp.
GATATATCCGATGGGTTGCTCGCAGATGTCGGCCATCTGGCCGCAGCCAGTGGTGTGGGGGTGCGCCTCGAGCCGGGCAGGGTGCCGCTCTCCGCTGCGCTATTGTCCCACGACAGCAAGGACACGGCTCTGCGCTGGGCGCTCGCAGGCGGTGACGATTACGAACTTTGTTTTTGCCTTCCCCGCGGACACGAGCCTCCCGAGGGTGCAACCTGCATTGGTGAGGTCGTAGCAGGTGAGGGCGTTGATTGCGGCGATGACATTGACATCGTACCCGGATACCAGCATTTTTCAGAATCGGCGCCGCGATGAGCTGGACTGCCATGACAGCAACAGGAGGCAATGTATGTCAGTAACGGACGGGAAACCGGCAATTGCTCCCGACTTGCGCCGCCACCCGGCACAGTTGTTGGCGTTCGGCTTTGGCAGTGGCCTGTCCCCTGTGGCACCGGGCACTGCAGGCACTCTTCTGGCAGTGCCGATTTACCTTGTGGTCGCGGAGTGGGGGCTGCTCTATTACTCGCTCTTTATACTCGTCACACTGCTTGCGGGAGTCTGGCTTTGCGATGTGGCCAGTCGCCAGTTGGGCGTGCACGATCACCCTGGCATTGTCTGGGATGAGTTTGTCGGATTCTGGATCGCTATGTGGGCGCTTCCGGCGGAGTGGGTCTGGATACTGGCGGGTTTCCTGGCGTTTCGTTTTTTCGATATTTTGAAGCCCTGGCCCGTTAGCCTGCTGGACAAAAAAGTGCCCGGAGGGCTGGGTATTATGATCGATGATGTTGTCGCCGGCGTTATGGCTTGCGCCTCGGTGCATGTGTTGTTCCGGCTGTTGTAGCGGGAGGGTTTTAAGCATGCAGGTGTTAAAGGTCGCACACGCACTGTTGGGTTTGCTGCTGGTTGCGCTGCCTATTCAGGCGACAGCGCTAGGGGTGCAGGTGCAGGCTATTCTCGGGGAAACAGTGGTTCTTGTCATCGATGGACAACAACAAACGTTGAATGTGGGAGAGTCTGTCAGCGGTGTGAGGTTGGTCGCTGCGGAGCCGACTGCCGCAACACTGGATATTATGGGTGAGACGAAAACGGTGAAGCCCTCCCAGACGATCAATACGCAGTTCGAGGCGCCCCGGGAACAGGTGGTGACGATTGTCAGAGATGCTCGTTTACAATACCGGACAGGCGCTGTTATCAATGGGCGCCGCGCCCAGGTGATGGTGGATACCGGGGCGAACCTCGTTGCGTTAAGTTCTGCCCAGGCGCGGCAGATGAATATCGATTACAGCAGTGGGAAGCCCTCTCTGGTGCAGACCGCGAGTGGTATGGGTGATGCGTATGCCATTACCCTCGATATCGTCAGCATCGGTGGTATCGAAGTGCGCAATGTCCCTGCCATGGTAGTGAAGGGCAACTATCCGGCTATGATCTTGCTTGGAATGAGCTACCTGAGGCATGTCAGTATGGTAGAGAAAAACGGTGTGCTCTCCCTGTCTCGCAGCCGGTAAGTCCGCCACGTGCAAAACCGCGGAATACTGGTAAGATATGCGGCCTTTTTCGACGGATGTCCCTAGTGACGGTACGTTTTATAGAATCCTCGCGACTGCCCACCAAGTGGGGCGAATTCCATATCCACGGTTTTGAGGATACGGAATCGAACAAGGAGCACGTGGTACTGACCATGGGCGACGTATCCGATGGTCAGCCGGTACTCGTGCGTGTGCATTCTGAGTGCCTGACAGGCGACGGCCTCTTCAGTCTGCGCTGCGATTGCGGTACCCAGCTTGAGGTTGCGCTTGAGGCGATTGCCAGAGAGGGTCGAGGAGCGCTCTTTTACTTGCGCCAGGAAGGTCGCGGTATTGGCCTGTTGAATAAGATCAAGGCGTATAAATTGCAGGATGCCGGTGCTGATACTGTCGAAGCGAACGAGCGCCTTGGGTTCGGGGCAGACATGCGCGATTACAGTATCCTGGTTCCCATGATCGAGCACCTCGGTGTCACGGCAGTTCGTCTAATGACCAATAACCCGCGCAAAGTGGAGGCGCTGGATGAAATGGGCGTCTCTGTGATAGAGCGAATCGCCCTGCATACGGGTAGTAACCCCCACAACGAAAAATACCTGCGAACCAAGGTCGGCAAGCTCGGCCACATGCGTGAGGAAGAGGAGTAAGCGCTCGTCCCGCTTAGCGGTTTCAGTGGTCTCGTTCCACGATATAGCGGGCAATGTCTCTCAGTGCGTCTGCTGAGTCGCCGAAGCTCTCCAGGGTATCCAGCGCCGATTTCAACAATCGCTGCGCCTCCGTTTTAGCGCCAGCCAAACCCAGCAGTTTAACGTAGGTCGGTTTGTTGGCCTCGCTGTCTTTGCCCGATGTTTTGCCCAATGTGGTGGTATCGCCCTCCACATCGAGGATGTCGTCCACCACCTGGAAGGCGAGGCCGATATAGCCGCCGAATTCATCCAGTGCGCGCAACTGTGCCTCACTCGCGGAGGCAGCGATGCCACCCAGTTTGAGCGACGCTCTGATCAGGGCGCCCGTTTTCAGGGAGTGCATGGTTTGCAACTGTTCAATGGTGATGTCGAAATTGGTTGCCTGAATGTCGATGAATTGACCGCCCACCATGCCGTCGCACCCCGCGGCCACAGACAGCGCCTCGATCATGGATACCCGCTGTTGCGCGCTCAGCCCCGGTGCGCATGCCAGCAGTTCAAAGGCCTTTGCCTGCAGCCCGTCCCCCACCAGAACTGCGGTCGCCTCGTCAAAGGCCTTGTGCAAACTGGGCTTGCCGCGGCGCAGGTCGTCATCGTCCATGCAGGGGAGGTCGTCGTGGATGAGCGAATAGCTGTGGATGAGTTCGACAGCGCAGGCAGGAGCGTCCAGCCGCATATCGTCTGATTCGCCGCTGGTCGCGAGCGCCGCCGCTTGCAGTAGTATTGGCCTGATGCGCTTGCCGCCGTTATCGGCGCTGTAGAGGGATGCCTCAGTCAGGGCCGCCGACACGGTTTTTTCTTCAGCAGCAAATACGCGTTTCAGTGCGTTGGTGATTTTTTCCTGATTTTGGGTGAAAAAGCCCGGGAGCACATCGCTCATTCATCGTCCTCGGCAGCTTCGAAGTCGACGGCTTCCGGCTTGCCATTTTTCTCCAGCAGGAGGCTCACTCTTTGCTCTGCTTCCTGCAGAGACTTTTGCAGGCTGCGCGTAATCTTGACGCCCTCTTCGAAGGCCTGCAACGCATGCTCCAGTGTGGTCTCCTCATCTTCTAACGTTTCGATAAGGGACTCCAGCTGCTGTGTTGAATCCTCGAAATTGGCGATGTCAGGTGTATCTTTCTTCGTCTTGCGCTTTGTCGCCATGGGTATCGCCTAATTAATGGTTTTGCCTCGATGAGTATAACAAGAATTGCTCGATGAAATCCTAACGGATCGCTATCTGGCTTTTCCTGATGCAAGTGACGATATCACCGGAAGACTCTTAGTTTTTCTGCGGAGTCAATGCGATGCTGAACGATGACGTGGAGTGTTGATGTTTTTCGTTAGTTGACCGTATCCTTATATCGCGCAGAACATTTTTTGAAGCCAGAACGACGATCCCATTTTTCTTTTTTAGCGGCGGAGAAAAGGTTTCAGCGCTTTACTTACAGGATTCTGAACTGCCGCTCGTATGAAAATTGAGGCGCCCCGGGGCTATGATCGATAACCCATCCCCATCCTCCTAGTTCAGCTCTAATGTGAAAGAAAGCTAAATAAGGATATCTGAACCATGCCAAAGAAATGCTACAACCCTGAAGGGATCATTCAGAAGCTCCGTGAAGACAATGTTCTGCTGGCGCAGGACAGAACCACCGCTGAAACCTTTAAACAACTGGGCGTCGCTCATTAGAATATATACCGCGAGTACCAGAGACCTTTTCATCGAACCAGGAAGTTCTCACGCAGAGAAAGGCCGCTTAAACGAGCGTTCAACCCGGATCAGTCAATTCGGGCAGGTCAATCGGAGGCTCTCTCCTATAGAAAGCCTACAAGATTCAATGAGATTATGGGGCCAGAAGGGCTTGAGCTTTCGACGTGCCCGGCCTAGGGCGCTGGCAATTTATGGTTGTAACTACTTTCCGGTAGTGCGTGATGATAATCACTTTAGTGGCGCAATTCGACTGGAATTCGCTCTAACCCGGTGACTCAGTGGCCCCGAGTTGAAATGAGGAAATAAGTCATATTAGGAAGGCCCGACCGGCGTAGGCGTAACTGTTCCTATGGTACTATCGTTGGTTATTGAGCTAAGAAAATAACGGTTTAACTCTTTGGGGGTATGCATTCTAGTCGGACAATGCGTTTTAGGGTGTAGTGCCTGCTCATCTTCGATACGTGCGTGCATGATAATTAAATGATAGGTACTTTCCTTAGATTGTTTCACCTGCTCTCGCGAAAGCAGAAGAGAGAGTTCCTAATTCTGCAGGTCTTCATGTTGCTTGCGTCGGTGGCCGAGCTCGTAGGCACGGTGTCAATCATGCCTTTTATCGCGTTATCGGCGAATCCGGATATTGTCCATACGCAACCGATTCTGGCCTCGGTCCATCAGTATCTGGGAGATCCGTCCCACAAGGACTTTTTGTTCATCGTCGGTGGTATATTCATCGGCCTTATGGTTATCGCCAACCTGGTGATGATGGTATCCCAGTTTCTGATGAACAGGTACTCCTTCAGGGTTGGTGGTGAGATTTCCGCCCGTCTCTACGGGTATTACCTCTCGCGAGACATCCTATTCCACTCGGCAACCAACAGTGCCTCGCTAGTGCAGCGGATCATGCGGGATTCGATGATACTCAGTGTGGCCTTGATTGCGCCGGCACTTCGACTTAATGCTCGCCTTTTCTCCATCATTCTTCTTACTGCGATGGTTATTTACGTGGACCCAATGGTCGCGCTGAATACAGTCCTGGTGCTCGTCCTCGTGTACTGGTTTATATTTCATTTTGTGCGCAGGCATATACGGCGCAATGGGGAGCTTATATCTCGACTTGGTGAGAAACGAAACCAGGCTCTGAACGAGAGTTTCCATGGCATACGAGATATCAAACTCTACTCTTCTGAATATGGTTACCTCAAGCGGTACCTGTTGGATACGAAGGTCTCTGATAGGGCCTCCGCAGACAACCTTATACTGGGAGATTCTCCTTACTTTATCGTGGAGACAATAATATTTGCCGGAATGGTGCTATTGACTCTCTACCTCTATTCTATGGAAGGGAGCCTGAACTCGGCGCTACCGGTGCTAACCCTGTACGGGCTGTCTGCGATCAAGATTATTCCCAAGGTTCAGCAAAGCTATGTCGCGGTAACGAGAATTCGTAGTGCTCAGCCTGTTTTTGAACAGATGTATGAAGACATGGTCGCGTCCAGGAAGGTCAATCCTTTCGATCATGCCAGCGTGGATGTCATGAGGCTGCGTTCAGGTATCGAGATTCGCGACCTGTCATTTCGCTTTAAGGGCGACAGGCAGCCAGTATTCAGTCATTTTTCCGCGGAATTCAGGGCTGGAGATATTACGGCAATCACTGGTAGCTCGGGAGTGGGTAAATCGACACTACTGGAAATATTGATGGGTCTTATCACGCCTGATAGTGGTCTGATCTTGGTCGATGGTGCAGAAATCCCCGAGGACCTGCAACCGGATTGGCGTGCTTCCATCGGTTATGTTCCGCAGGACGTTTACTTGAGTGATGCCACAGTGGCGGAGAATATTGCTTTTGGTGTCGAGCACGACAAGATTGATCTAGAGCGAGTGAAGGCAATGGCGCGCCATGCTTGTATCGATCGTGATATCGAGGAATTGCCCGATGGCTACTTGACGGCGGTAGGAGAAAGGGGCGGACTTCTCAGCGGAGGCCAGAGGCAGCGCATCGGTATCGCGCGCGCGCTCTACCGCAACGTGTCGATACTGCTCCTTGACGAGGCGACCAGTGCCCTTGACGAGACTACCCAGACAGAAATCCTGAACAAGCTGGCAGAATACGAGTCCGATCTGACGGTCATAATGATAACACATCGTTCGGAAACCCTGGCGATCGCCGATAGGGTTATCTATCTAGACGAAAGTAACGGTGCATCGGCAGACGTCGTCGTGTATGACCGAGAGGAGGTGCGCGGTGGCGGGTAAGGATGTCATTGCAGTCGTAAGTACACCACTGCATCTTATATACTTGGCTGAACTTGTTTATGAGCACGATATATCCAGTGTCGAGGTGATTGTCATGCTCAAACGGGAAACTGACAGGCCGCATCTCGAGCAGGTGCTAAAAGAACTTGATTACGACTGCGTTCATTGGCTTGTGCTGACCAGCTCTCATGAAAATCGCTTTGTCGCCATCTTCGAGGTGCTCAGGTCGAGAGGTCTGCCATTGAACCGTGAGAGCTATCAGTATGGGGTCTTTGCTGATTATGGTCGGGGTATTCTGGCAAATGTAGAGTGTGAAAACTACTATTGGATTGGTGACGGCACGAAGCTCATTTACGAGACCTCAGACAGTGGCCGTGGCAGCTTGAACCGACACAAGCTGCACGCCCTGGCTAGCCCTCTCGTCAAATTGTTGACCGGGCGACGTTTACTGTTGCCCAGGCAAGAAGTGGTATTTACTCCTTTACCGATCCAGATGGAGGGAGCAGAGAAAAATCCGTTTGCATGGCTGCGCGGCAAGTACGATTTTGAACCCAGTCGTCAGGATCGAAGCAGTGTGTACTTTTTCGGCTCATATTTTAGTGAGAGAACCGGACAGCCCCTCATGGAAGATCGCGTTTACCTTAACTATTTGAGGGCAATCGCCGCGTACTACAGGGACAGGGATTTGGAGGTTGTCTACGTGCCCCATCGGCACGAATCTGAAGAGAAGGTTGTCGCGATCAACCGAATCGATAATTTTCGCGTGGATTACTTCGAATACCCAGCTGAACTAGAGTTCTATATTCGGGGAATGTACCCGATCCACGTGGCATCGTTTTTTTCCACCTGCTTGTTCCATTTTCAGTCACTGGGAGTTTCGGAATCCGTTACGGGATTTTATGTGGATTTCAGTCCATATAACCCATCCTATGCCGCAGTGGCCGAGGAAATTTACTCGTCACTTCGCCTAGTGCTTGGGGAGGATTCGTTTGTGAACCTGGATGCAAATTCAGGTGTGGCAACATGAGCGTTGTGGCAATAATTCCCGCCAGAGGCGGATCAAAGGGTGTCCCGGGAAAAAATATACGAATGCTTTGCGGCAGACCCCTGATTCAGTACAGTATCGAACACGCGCTAAACGCTGCTAGTGTGGATGAAGTATACGTGACGAGCGATAGTGAAGCGATTGGCGAGGTCGCCTCGATGTCCGGAGCCAACGTGATAACACGTCCGAGTAACCTTTCTGGGGATAATGCGAGTTCAGAGAGTGCGATTTTGCACGCGCTTGGCGATATTGAAAAGTCGACTGGCTCCCTGCCTGAGCTGGTGGTGTTCATGCAGTGCACCAGTCCGCTGCGAGAGCCCGGAGATATTGATAGAGCGCTTGAATATTTTCGTAGTGAGAATGCAGATTCGCTTCTCTCGGTTGTGCCGAACCATCGTTTCATTTGGAGCGACCAAGACGGTGTGGTATCTGCGTTGAACTATGATCCAGAAAATAGGCCGCGTCGCCAAGATATGACGCCCCAGTATATGGAGAATGGTTCTTTCTACATTTTCGATGCTGCAAGGTTTCTCGCAGAAAAAAATCGGCTGTTCGGGAAAACTGTTGTCTACGAAATGTCTTCCGATTCCATGCTGGAAATTGATGAGGAGCTGGACTTTGTCCTTATAGAAGCTCTTATGAATGGTGCCGGCGCTTCAGAAGGATAATCATGAGAATCGTTAATAATATTGAGGGTTATACAGTTCATGAGTCGAATACGCTGGTAGAAGCGTTGTCGATCCTTTCCGATAATAAGACCAAGATATTGTTTGTGCTGAACCCCTTTGGTGTCGTGATCGCCTGTTTTTCAGATGGTGACTTCAGGCGCTGGGTGCTGGCTACTGACAATATTGACCTGGAGACGCCGGTAGTGGCGATTGCCAATCGGGATTTTGTCTGGGTGAGTGAGGAGAGCAACAATACGGAAATTGCTGCCCAGTTTTCAGACAGGATTCAGATCCTTCCCATTGTTGATGAGGAAATGCGCCTGCGCAGTATTGCCCTTCCGGAGAAGAGGAAGTTTTCGATAGGTCCGTACAACGTCAACAAAGAATCTAAGACCCTGGTGATCGCAGAGATTGGGAATAACCATAATGGGGATATCGAAGAAGCGATCAACCTCGTAAACAGTGCGGTGAAAAGTGGTGCTGACTGCGTCAAGTTTCAGATGCGTGACCTAGAGACTCTTTATGTTGGCGGGGACCGGGGCACCGATAGCAGCTCCGATCTTGGCACTGAATATGTACTGGACCTGTTGTCGCGATTCCAGCTTTCCGATGCTGATTTCAAGAAGCTGTTCGCCTACTGCGAGAGAAAGGGTATTGTCGCAATCTGTACGCCGTTTGATCGCGTGTCGGCGGATAAGCTTGATGCTCTGGGTATCTACGCCTTCAAGGTAGCATCGGCAGATCTGACCAACCACGATTTGCTGGAATATTTGGCAGCTAAAG